>NZ_JBKIBX010000040.1:0-59334 GCF_046557895.1 Methylobacterium oryzisoli
CGCGTGCGGGGAGAGGAGATCCCGCGCCTCATTCGGCGATGTGTGAATAGGCTAGCCCGCACGGGAGAGGGGTTCCGTCGCGGTTCCCGCGCCGAGACTTGCCTCGGCTGTGCAACATCAAGTGTTACGACGCCGACGAAGTGCGATCGACCGGGAATGCCCGGTCGGCCGGCCTCCGCTAAGACGGACACGGCGGCCCGGCGACCGCGCCGGAGCCGCCCGCCCTCCTCACAGCGCCAGCGCGTCGCGCACGTCCGCCGGCCACTCCGCCACCTCCAGGCCGTGGGTGGCGAACAGCGCCACGGTCAGGCGGTCGATGCCGAAGGCGACGCAGCCCGTGTGGGCCGGCTCGCCGTCCGCGTCGCGCAGGTTCCAGGTCGAGCCGAAATGCTCGCGGTGGTAGTTGAAGCTCATGCAGGCCGTGGCCGGGCCGTCGCCGCGCAGCGGCACCAGCAGCTCGAACTTCAGCGCCTGTTCGAGCTGGTTCATGGCCATGAGCTGGCCCACGCGACCGAAGAACGGGTCGCTCGCCTGGGCCACCTCGTAGACGAGGCCGAGGCGGTCGGCGAGCGCCGTCGCCTTGACGATCCAGCGCTCGCGGAACGCCTGGATCTGCTCAGGCGTGCCGACGCAGACGTATTCCCGCATGCGGAAGGATTGGAGCCGGTCGAGGTCCCGCGAGGGCTCGCGGCGGAAGCAATCGCAGGCGACGTCGAAGCGGTAGCCCTGCGCCGGCACCGCGCCGCGCGCCGCCGCGATCGGGTAGACCGGGTAGCAGGCGGCCGGCGTCAGCACGAGGTCGGCGCTCTCGAGGGCGTCCGTCCAGTCGCCGCCCGCGTAGTGCCGGTCGACGACGCCCCGGATCTCCGCCTCGCTGCCCTCCAGGCAGGAGACGCAGCCGAGCAGGTTCGGGAAGCTCTTGAGATAGCCGTGGGTTTCCAGGTGGCGCCGGCTCATCACGGGCGGGAAGCGGAAGATCTCCGTGCCCTCCTCGCGCTGGCGCGAGATCAGGGCCTGGAGCGCCTCCACTACCGCCTCGTAGCGGCCGGTGCGGGCGTAGACGCCGTCGGCGTTCATCGGCCGGAAGAGGCCGTCGAACAGGGTGTCGAGACTGTGCTCGGCCGGTCGCGCCGGCGTCGTCCTCAGGGGCATGTTCATGGCGTCGGGCCGCTCCGGTTCGGCGTTTCGAGAGGAGTTCGGGGATTCAGTCGCGCAGCGAGGCCGGGACCGTGGACATCAGGCCCGTGGCGGCGAGGTTGGCGGTGATCCGGTCGTTGTGGATCATGATCGGCGCCGAGAGGATGTCGCGCAGCGCCCGCCCGATGCTGAAGGCGCCGTCCTGCCGGTAGCCGGCGAGCCCGCAGGCCCGCATGGAAGAGGACACGGTGGCGAGCGCGAGTTCGGAGGCCTCCACCTTCAGCATCGTCACGGCGGTCTGGACGTCGAGGCTCGCGAGCGCCTTGGCGTCGCCGCGGGCCTGCGCGTAGCGGTCGAGGGCGCCGGCGATCAGCGTGCGCAGCGTGCGCAGCGACGAGGCCGCCTTGCCGTAATGGCTCGCGCCCGGCGGCAATTGCCCGCCCGCGCCGCGCGCCGCCTGCCGGGTGAAGGCCTGGGCGCGCTCCACGGCGCCCGCCGCGATGCCGGCCCAGGCGCTCGACCACAGGATGTGGGAGACCGGCGTCATCGTCTGGGCGTGGATGGCCTGGTAGGGCACGGGCAGCACCTGCGCGGGCAGCCCGCGGGCGCGCAGGCGGAAGCCGAAGCTCGACGTGCCGCGCATGCCCAGCGTCTCCCAGCCGCTCAGCCGCTCCAGCGCGTAATCCTCCTTGAGGAAGACCGCGAGCACTTGGTCCGAGGCCGCCGCGTCGGGAGCGCGGCGCGCGGTGGTCACCACCCCGTCGGCCTCCGCGCCGTAGGAGATCACCGTGGCGGCCCGGTCGAGGGTGATGACGGCCCCGTCGGCGCCGTCCGGCTCGATCGCGGCGGCGCTGGAGCGCACGTTGCCGCCGCCCTGCCCCTCGGTGGTGGAGGAGGCCAGCAGGAGCTGCTCCCGGGCGAGGCGGCGCAGCAGGTCGTCATGCCAGGGCTGCCCGCGCCCGTGGTCGACGAGGCAGGCGACCTTGGTTTGGTGCATGGCGAAGATCATCGCGGTCGACGCGCAGGCGCGGCCGAGCGCGTAGGCGACGTCCGCCACCGCGGCGAGGTCCGCGCCCTCGCCGCCGAACTCGGCCGGCACGAGCAGGCTCATCAGGCGATGCGCCTTGGCGGCCGCGATCGCCTCGGCGGGGAAGTGCGCGTCGCGGTCAACCGCCTCGGCGTGCTCGGCGGCGATGCCCGCCACCACGAGTGCCCGCAGGCCCGGCTCCACCGGGACCGCGACCGCGGAATCGGGCGCCGCATCGACGCCCGCATGCAGATGCTGAATGGTCATGGTCGTCTCGCTCGTTCGATGCTGCTCCCGGCCGTCCGCCCGCTCTGCGGCAGGTCTCCTGCGACGTCCGACTTCCGTTGACGTAAAGCGCAAAGTGCTAAGAGATGATGATCTGAAACATCGAAGTCGAAGCACCGGCCGACGCAAGGTCGCGTCGTGCAAACAATCTTAAGTGTGTTTGGACGGATTCGTCCGGCCGGGCCGGATCGGGCCGCTCGTGCACCGGATGGAAAGGCCGGCGCGGCAGGGTCCGGCCCGACGCGGTGCGCCGCGACCACAGAGAGACGATCATGGCCGACAGCCCCTCCCCCGAGATCACCGCCCGCACCGCCGCCCTGGTCCAGGGCATCCTGGCGCAGAAGGGCATCGACTGCGCGCCCGCGCCCGACACCTTCCTGACCGAAGCGGGCCTGACCTCCCTCGACCTCGTGAACCTGATGCTGGCGATCGAGGCGGAGTTCGACATCACCATCCCGTCGAGCCACCTCAACCCGCAGAGCTTCCGCACCCTCGGCTCGATCGCCGCGATGGTGCAGGCGGTGCGGGACGCCGGCCCGCTGGCAGCCTGAGCGCGCTCCATCGCACGCCTCACCGGTCCGCGGGGGCGGCGAACTGCTCGCGCAGCAGCGCCGCCGCCAGGCCGATCAGCAAGCCGAGCAGGAGACCGCCGGCCACCACCACGCTGCGCGGCACGCCGGTGCGGCTGAGCGGCGTCACCGCCGGCTTGATGACGCGGGCGTTCGTGGTGTCGAGGGTCTGGCGCTCCTGCAGGTCCTTGGCGCGGTTGAGGAAGGATTCGTAGACGCCGCGGTCCGCCGCCGCGGCGCGCTCCAGCTCCCGCAGCTGCACCTGCGCCACGTTGGCGGTGGCGGCCTCGCCCTTGAGCGAGGCGATGCGCCGCTCGATGGTCGCCTCGCTCGCCTTGGCGCGCTCGCTGTCGGAAGCGGCCGCGCGGGCGATACGGTTCAGCTCCTCGTCGAGGCGCTGCCGGGCCGCCCGCACGCGCAGCGCCATCCCGGTATTGGCCGGGTGACGGGGGCCGTAGACCAGCGCGGTCTCGGCCTCGGCGCGCTTGGCCTCGGCCCAGGTGGCGCGCAGGGCCGCGAGGGTGGTCGACTGCACCGCCTCGGTGGTGCCGTCCGGAACGTCGCCGGAGCGCCGCAGGCGCTCAACCTGCTCGAGGCGCGCACCGGTCTCGGCGGTGCGGATACGGGCCAGCGCGAGCTGGTTGGTGAGGTCCGTGAGCTGCTGCTCCGAGACGAGTCGGCCGCTCGCGCCGATCAGGTCGCGGCGCTGGCGGTAGGTCTCGACCGCGGCCTCGCTCCTCTGGAGGCGCGTGCGCAGCTCGCCGAGCCGCGCGTCGAGGGCGACGGTGGCACGGGTGACCGTGTCGACCCGGGTCTGGATCAGTTCGCGCAGGAAGGTCTCGGCGACCCCGTTGGCGACCCGCGCCGACTTCTCGGCATCGCTCGTGGTGGCGCCGACCTCGATCACGAAGGTGCGGTCGGAGCGGCGCACCGTCACGGCCCGCTCCAGCGCCCGCACCGCCCGGGCCTCCGCGGATTCGCCCGTGCCCTTGGCGGGCGGGGCCGGCCAGAGGCGCGCGAGGAGCTGCGACAGCGCGCCCGGCTGCGGCGCGCCGAAATCCTCGTCCTCGGCGAGCCCCTGCGCGCGCACCACGCTCGTCAGCACGCTGGTGGCGCGCACCATCTGCGCCTGACTCTCGCTGATGAGGATCGATTCCTCGCCGTTGCTGGCGTTGGGGTTCAGCTCGTTCTGAAACACCTGGAGATTGCGCGGGTCGAGCAGCACCCGGGCGACCGCCTCGTAGCGGGCGGGCATCATCAGCGCCGCACCCGGCGCCGCCGCGGCGGCGAGCACCACCGGCACCGCGATCCAGCGCCAGCGCCGCCGCAGCGTGCCGAACACACCGCGCAGGTCGATCACCGCGGCCGGCGCGGCCGCCTCGACCCGATGCGGCGGGAACGGCGCCGACACCACGATATGTTCCATCCGACCCATCACGACGCCTCCACGCGGCGCCCGGGGCTCGCTCCGTTCCGGATCGGAAACATGTCCCGCATTGGAACGGAGAGCGCGCCGTCGGGGCACCGCAGGCCCGGAACTGCAAGCGGCGGTCCAGCGGGCGGCGTCCGGATCAGGACAGGATCGCGATCTCCGTCACCGCCTCGTCGGCGCCGAGCATCCCGAAGAAGACGATCCGCTGCGCCGGGGCGAGGTGGCCGAAGGCGGTGGAGTGCACCGCGTCCTCCCCCCGCACGACCGTCGTCCCGAATCCGGACGGCGGCCGGAACCGGCACAGCGCTCCCGACGGATTCGAGACGACGAGGCCGCCCTCCTGGCGGGTGAGGGCGAGGTCGGGAGGCAGGAGGAAGCGGATCTCGACCGGCAGCAGCGGCGCGGCGCCGTCGAGCCGGTCGGCGATGACGAGGCCCGCCGGGCCGCGGGCGAGGCGCCGCTGGTGGCGCACGCCGAAGCGGCGCAGGTAGCCGTCGTGCACGCCCGTGACCGACCAGTCCGGCCCCGGCTCCTCGGCCAGCAGCGCGCCCTGCGCCCGGCTCGTCCAGCTGAACCCCGCCGAGGCCGCGCTCTGCGAGGCGCCCGACACCGCCAGCGTGTTGTGGGCGAGGCTCTCCCGCAGGGCCGTCCGGCGGCCCTGCCCGGAATGGTACAGGAACGTCCCGGCATCGATCAGCACGGGCTGCCCGTCGAGCGTGAGCCAGAGCGCGAGCGCGTCCGCGTGGCCGTGCGCCGCGAGGGTGAGGTAGCCGAGCGGCCCGTGGTCGAACACCGCCTGGACGCGCCGGCCCGCGATGCGCTCGCGGATGGCGGTGTAGCCGCCCGCGCGGAAGACCGTGCGCCCCTCCGGCAGGAGGCCCGCGCCCTCCGGCACCGCGAAGACGGCGTCGCGCAGGTGCGGGTCGCGGGAAGGCGGCAGGAGGTCGCGGCGCCCGGACAGGCCCGCCACCGCGGCGGCCACCGAGGCGGCGTAGCGCGGCTCGCGGTCCGGCGGCTGGCCGAGCACCCGGCCCTCGTCGTCGTCGCCGATCGCCGGCACCCGCCCGTCCTCGTCCATCAGGGCGACCAGGAAGGCGGCGCCGCGCTCCAGGCGCTCGTGCAGGGCCTCGGAGAGCGGCCGGCCGGCCTCCCGCGCCAGCAGGGCGGCCAGGGCCAGCATCTCCAGGGTGAAGCCGTGATAGGTGGGCGACTGCTCGGCCCCGACCCCGTCCGGCAGGATCTGCCGCAGCGCCTCGGCCTCCAGGATGGCGCGGCCCTCCGTCTCCCAGCCGCTCCCCGCCTCCGGCATCAGCAGGCCGGCGACGATCAGGCCCAGGCCCTCCGCGACCCGGTGGTTGTTGGCCGAGGAGTGCAGAGAGGGAAAGGCCGCGAGGTGGTGGGCATGGGCGCCCACGAAGGCGCGCAGGCGCGCGCGGTCCTCCGGGTCCATGCCCTCGGGTCCGGCCGCGGCGGCCAGCAGCAGCACGCTCACGAGCCGCATCGCGAGTTCGATGCCCGAGACCCAGTGCACGCCGCCGTAGGGCGGGTTCGCCTCCATCCAGGCGCGCACCAGCCGCAGGCCGGCGCCGAGCGCGTCCGCCTCCCCGGCCGCCAACGCGGCGGCGAGGGGGTGGAGCACCTGCAGCCGGCTCGGCTCCCAGACGTACTTCACGTCCCCGAGCGTGCCCTCGGGGCCGGGCTGATGCGAGGTCGAGCGCACGTCGACCGCGAAGGAGGAGACCTCGCGGCCGGGCCAGCGCCCGCCGGTGACCGGGTCGTGCAGCCAGAAGCCCGCGCCCTCGCGGGGATCCGCGCGGGGATCCACGAAGGCGGCGGGCGGCCAGTCGCGCCCGAGGAAGCGCAGCCGCCCCTCGTGGGTGCGTGCGAGGCTCTCGCGCACGGCCGGCAGGTCCGCCGCGAGGGCGAGCCGCCGCCGCAGGCCGGAAAAGTCCGGCAGGGGCGAGCGCGCCCGCATGCCCCCGTCCTCCCAGCCCACCGGCCGGCGGCGCCACGCGCGCTTGCGGCGCGCCTCCTCCAGGCGGTGCAGCACCTCGGCGGCCGACATCGCCCGCAGGCGCCCGGCATACCAGCGCAGCCGCGCCAGCCGCGCCCCGATCCGGCCGGCCCTGCCCCTGCGACGGGCCGGGGCGGTCTCAAAATGAACCATGAAACTTCCCGAAATGACCGCGGCGGGTCCGCTCTTCACTCTGCGATCCCAGTATCAGTGCCGGAAAACGACACTTCAAGGCGTCTCTCCGCTGGATTCCATCTTGCTCACATCCGGTCGACCCGGGCGATCGACGCCCGATGGAATGGACCATCCGATGAAGATCCTTTCGGTGTTCGGAACGCGGCCGGAAGCCATCAAGATGGCACCGGTGGTGGCGGCGCTGCAGGCCACGCCGGGCGTGGCCTCGCGGGTCTGCGTCACCGGCCAGCATCGCAGCATGCTGGACAGCGTGCTGTCGACCTTCGCGCTCGCCCCGGACGACGACCTCGACGTGATGCGGCCGGACCAGACCCTGGCGGACGTCTCGGCCCGGGTGATGACCGGCCTCGACCGCATCCTGGCCGACTGGCGGCCCGACTGTGTGCTGGTCCAGGGCGACACCGCCACCAGCACCGCGGCGGCGATGGCGGCCTTCTTCCGGCGCGTGCCGGTCGGCCACGTCGAGGCGGGCCTGCGCACCGGCAACATCGCGAGTCCCTGGCCGGAGGAGGCGAACCGCCGCCTCACCGCCGTCGTCGCCGACCGCCACTACGCCCCGACCGCCCGGGCGCGCGACGCGCTGCTCGCCGAGGGCCACGCTCCGGACCGCATCCTGGTGACCGGCAACACCGGCATCGACGCCCTCCTGCGCATGGCCGAGGTCGTCGGCACGCCCGGGCCCCTCAAGACCGCGCTCGAGGAGCGCTACGCCTGGATCGATCCGGCCACGCGCCTGATCCTGGTGACGGGGCACCGGCGCGAGAGCTTCGGCGACGGCTTCGAGCGGATCTGCGTGGCGCTCAAGGCGCTGGCGCAGCTGCCGGGCGTGCAGGTGGTCTATCCGGTGCATCTCAATCCGAACGTGCGCGAGCCGGTCTTCCGCCATCTCGGATCCGAGCCGGGCATCCGGCTCATCGAGCCCCTCGACTATCCGGATTTCGTCTACCTGATGACCCGCGCCAGTCTGATCCTGACGGATTCGGGCGGGGTGCAGGAGGAGGCGCCGGTCCTGCGCAAGCCCGTGCTGGTGATGCGCGACACCAGCGAGCGCGCGGAGGCGATCGAGGCCGGCGTCGCCCGCCTCGTCGGCACCGATCCCGACGTGATCGTCGGGGAGATCCGCCACCTCCTGTCGGACGCGGGCGCCTACGCGGCGATGGCGAGCGGCGCGAGCCCGTTCGGCGACGGGCACGCGAGCGCCCGCATCGTCGGCGACCTTCTGGGCCGCAGCGCCCTGCCCCTGCCCCTGCGCCGGCCCCGGGCGGCGATCGCCCGCGAGTTCGTCCCCGCCCCGCGCCCGGCGGCGAGCGTCCAGCGCATCGCCTGATCTCATCCCCCTCCCCTTCCCTTCAGAGCGAACCCTCCCATGACCCGCACCCGTCAGACCATCTCGGTGATCGGCCTCGGCTATGTCGGCCTGCCCACCGCCGCCACCTTCGCGTCCCGCGGCCTCCAGGTGATCGGCGTCGACATCCGCCAGGACGCCGTCGACCGCATCCGCAACGGACAGGCGCACTTCATCGAGCCGGACCTCGACATCGTGCTGCGCGCCGTCGTCACCTCCGGGAACCTGCGGGCGACCACGCTGCCCGAGCCCGCCGACGCCTTCCTGATCGCGGTGCCGACCCCGATCCGCGACGACCGCAGCGCCGACCTCTCCGCCGTGAAGGCGGCGCTGGCCTCGATCGCGCCGGTGCTCAAGCGCGGCGACCTCGTCATCATCGAATCGACCTGCCCGGTCGGCACCACCAAGGGCGCCGCCGAGCAGCTGCGGGCGCTGCGCCCCGACCTCACCTTCCCGGACGACGTGCCGGAGGGTTCCGACATCCTCCTCGCCTACAGCCCCGAGCGCATCCTGCCCGGCCAGACCCTGCGCGAGCTGATCGAGAACCCGCGCACCTACGGCGGCCTCGACCACCGCAGCGCGGTGGCGGCCCGCGAGCTCTACAGCGTCTTCGCCACCGGGCCGAACCGGCTCACCACCGCGCCCGCCGCCGAATTGTCGAAGCTCGTCGAGAACGCCTACCGCGACGTCAACGTGGCCTTCGCCAACGAGCTGTCGCTCGTCTGCGACGCGCTCGGCCTCGACGTCTGGTCGGTGATCCGGCTCGCCAACCTGCACCCGCGGGTGAACATCCTGTCGCCGGGCGCGGGCGTCGGCGGCCACTGCATCCCGGTCGATCCCTGGTTCATCCACGAGGCGCTGCCCAACCACACGCCGCTGATCCGCACCGCCCGCGAGGTGAACGACAACAAGCCCCACTTCATCGCCGATCGCGTCGCCACCATCGCGTCGCGCTTCCGCGCGCCGACGATCGCGGTGCTCGGCCTCGCCTACAAGCCGAACGTCGACGACCTGCGCGAGAGCCCGGCGCTGCTGATCGCCCGCCAGCTCGCCGACCGGCAGCTCGGGCGGCTGATGATCGTCGAGCCCCACGTGACGGCGCTGCCGGCGGGCCTCGCGGGCCGCGACGACGTGGTGCTCGCCACCCTCGACGAGGCGGTGGCGCAGGCCGACGTGGTGGCGGTGCTGGTGGCGCACGACCGCTTCCGCGGCCTCGACCGGGGCGCGGTCGCCTCGAAGATCGTGGTGGACGCCGCCGGGCTCTTCTCCCGCGCCGCCGAAGCGGCCTGAGCCCCGGAGAGCCCGATGCGCGTCGAACTCCTCGGCCTTCCGGTCGACATCCTCAGCCACGACGAGACCCTGGCGCGCGCGCGCGCCGCCATGCGGGGCGAGGCCGGGCGCTGCCAGCACGTGGCGCTGAACGTGGCCAAGCTCGTCAACGCCCGCCGCGATCCCGACCTCGACCGCGACATCCGGGAGAGCGACCTCGTGGGCATCGACGGGGCGGGCATCTCCCTCGCCCTGCGCCTCCAGGGCCACGGCCGGGTCGAGCGGGTGGCCGGCATCGACCTGTTCGAGAGCCTGATCGCGCTCTGCGCCCGCGAGGGCCTGCGGCCCTACCTGCTCGGCGCCAAGCCCGACGTGGTGGCGGATGCCGGCCGGGCGCTGGCGCGCCGCCATCCCGGCCTCGTGCTGGCGGGCGCCCACCACGGCTACTTCCGGCCCGACCAGGAGGACGCGATCTGCCGCGGGATCGCCGAGAGCGGCGCCCATTGCCTGTTCGTGGCGCTGCCGACGCCGCAGAAGGAGCGGTTCATGCGCCGCCACCGGGACAGGCTCGGCGTGCCCTTCGTGATGGGGGTTGGGGGCTCGTTCGACGTGGTGGCGGGCCGCGTCCAGCGCGCGCCGGTCCTCGTCCAGCGGCTGGGCGCCGAGTGGTTCTACCGCCTCGCCCAGGAGCCGCGCCGGCTCGCGGGCCGCTACCTGCGCACCAACGCCGTCTTCGCCGGCCTCCTCGCCGGCGAGGCGCTGCGCCGCCTCGCGCCCGAGCGCTTCGGGCCGGCCTCCCGCACCCGGAGCTGAGCCATGGAGCGCGCCGCCTACATCCTCTACTTCGTGGCGAACCTCGCGCCCAAGGCGCTGATGTTCGCCCTCCTGGTGATCCTGACCCGCCTGATGCCGATGGCGGAGTACGGGCTGTTCGTGCTCGTGCTGACCACGGCCGAGATCTTCGACATGGCGCTCGGCAACTGGGTGCGGGTGTTCGCGCTGCGCAGCGAAGGCGCGGGCGGCCGGGTGCGCCCGCACCGGCTCGGCCGGCTCGTGGTGCTCACGATCGGCATGACGGGCGTGTCCCTGACGCTGGCGGTGCTGAGCGGGCTCCTGCGCCACGAGCAGGGCGTGCCCTTCGCGCTGGCGGTGGCCTCCTACCTCCTCGCCTTCGCGCCGCTGCGCCTCGCCCTGATCCTGCTGCAGATCCGGCGGATGCACCAAGCCTACGCGCTGGTGGAATCGCTGCGGGCGGGCGGCACGCTCGCCGCCGCCACGGGCGCGACCCTGCTCGTCGGGCCGGCCTTCCTGCCCGCGACGCTCGGGCTCGCCGGCGCGACCCTGATTGCGGGCCTCGTCGGCCTCGCGCTCGCGCTGCGCGGCACCGCCCGGCCGCGCCTCGCGCGCACCGGCTACGGGGCCGCGATAGCCTTCGGCCTGCCGATCATGATCGCGAGCCTGCTCGGCTACACGATCGGCTCGGTCGACCGCTACATCGTGGACGCCCTGATGGGACCGCACGCGGTGGCGGTGCTGGCCGCCGCCTACTCGCTCGCCCGCCAGCCCATCGACCTCTTCCTCGGGCCGCTCAACGCCTACGCCTTCCCGCACCTCGTGCGGGTCTACGAGCAGGAGGGGGTGGCCGCGGCCGGGACCGCGCAGGCGGGCCTGCTCACCACCGTGATGGCGGTCGGCGGCGCGATCACGGCCGGCCTCGTCGTCCTCGCCTGCCCGCTCCTCACGGTGGTGCTGCCCGAGGATTACCGGGCCGAGGGCGCCCTGCTCATGCCCTGGCTGGCGGTGGGCTCGCTGTTTCTGACCACGAAGTTCTTCATCTTCGACAACGCCTTCCACCTCTCGAAGCGCACCTGGCTGCAGCCCCTCACCATGCTGCCCTCGGCCATCGTCGGGGTGGTGCTGTGCACGCTCCTGGTGCCGCGGCTCGGCATCGTCGGGGCGGGCCTCGCCTACGCCACCGCCTGCGCCACCGCCTGCCTGACGACGGCGCTCCTCACCGCCCGGATCGTGCCGATCCCGATGCCCTGGGGCGGCCTGGCACGGATCGCGGGCGCCAACCTCTGCGCCAGCCTCGCCCTCGTCACGGCCCGCAACCTGCTCTGGCCCTACGGGCCGATGCCGGTGCTGATCGGCAGCACGCTCGCCTTCGTGGTGGTGTACGCGGCCGGCCTGAGCCTGCTCGGCCTCTCGATCCAGCGGGTGATGCAGACGCCCTGGGCGCCGCTGGCGCCGGTCCCCGCCCCGGCGGTGCCGGTCCTGACGCCCGCGGTCACGAAGCCCTGACCGCCCCGGCGGCGGCCGCGTCCAGCAGGGCGAGGTAGTCGCCGACCACGCGCCGGGTGGCGAAGCGGGCCGCCCGGGCGCGGCGCGGCCCCGGATCGCCCGGCGCGTCGAGCGCCCGGGCGAGCGCCGCCGCGAGGGCCTCGGCGTCGCCCACCGGCATCAGGGCGCCGTGGCGGCCGTCCTCGAGGATCTCGCGCGGGCCGCCGCAATCGGTCGCGACGACCGGCAGGCCGGAGGCGAGCGCCTCCACCACCACGTTGCCGAACCCCTCGCTCAGCGACGAGAGGGCGAAGACCCGGGCCTGCGCGTAGCTCTCCCAGGGCGAGGGCCGGTAGCCGGGCAGCGCGACGCGATCGGCGATGCCGAGCTCCTGCGCGAGCGCCTGGAGGGCGGGACGCTCCGGCCCCTCGCCCAGGATCACGAGGCGCGCGGGCGCGGGCAGGCGGGCGACCGCTCGCAGCAGCGTCGCGAAATCCTTCTCGCGGGCGAGGCGCCCGGCCGAGAGGATCACGGGCGCGCGGGCGCGCAGCTCCGCCTCGCTCGCGGCCGGGTGCGCCTCCTCGACCGGGATGGCGTTGGGGATCGCGACCACGCGCGCGGCCGCGCCCCGCCACTCCTCCACGAGATGCCGCACGAGGCTCTGCGAGACGCACACCGTCGCGGCGGCGCGCCGCGTGAGGAGCGGCGCCAGCGCGAAGGCCGCGAGGCCGAGGCGCCCGCGCCCGACATCCGAGCGCCCGTGGTAGGACAGCGCGATCGGCACGCGGGTGCGCGGAGCCCGTGCGCGGGCCAGGGCCTGCGCGGCCGCGAGCTTGAGGTTCGCCGCCCCGCCCACCGCCAGCACCACGTCGGCGCAGTCCGACGCGAGATGGCGCGCGAGCGCCCGCACCGAGGCCACGTGCGAGCGGCCGAGCGGCGTCACCGCGACCGCTGGGTCGAGGAAGTCCCGGTTCTCCGCGGCCAGGAAATCGACGAACAGGCGCACCTCCCGGCCCTCGGCCCGGAATCCCGAGGCCAGGACGGCGGCGGCGCGCTCCGCCCCGCCGCCGACGAGGGCCGGGACGTAGACGGCGATGCGGGCGGGGGCTCGGTCCGGCACGGGGGTTCTCCGGTGGCACAGGTTCCGGCGCCTGCGGGCGGCCCGGGGCTTGCGCCCCAGGCGGAATGGTCCGCGCCCCTGGACCGAATTGGGACAAAGCGCCGGCCGCCTGTGCGCGGACCGGACGCTAGCGGTCCGCGGTTGCGGAGCCGTGAACGAGAGGAGCCCGCCTTGAACGCCCTCGACGTCGCCCGCGGCGCCTACGCGCGCCTGCCCCTCGACACCCGGCTGCAGCTCGGCCGGGTGCTGCGCCACGTGCCCTCCGGCCTGAAGTACGGCGGCACCTACCGGGCGTGGCGCGAGCGCATCCGGCGCGCCGCCGCCGACCCGGCCTTCGCGGCGGCCGAGCAGGACGCCGCGCTCCTCGCCCTGGTGACGCGCGCCCGCGAGGCGAGCCCGGCCCACCGCGCCCGGCTCAGCCCCGTCCTCGGCCGCGGCCCCCTGGACGCCGACGCGGTGCGGGCGGCGTGGCACCGCATCCCGATCCTCACCGGGTCAGAGGCGGTGGCGCTCGGGCGGGCGCTCTGCACGGTCGATCCCGCGCGGCTCGACGAGTGCGTCACCGGCGGCTCCTCGGGGCGGCCGGTGCGCTTCTACCTCGACCGGGGCCGCTCGCCCGTGGAGTACGCCTTCGTGCACGAGGCCTGGGCGCGGGCCGGCTTCACGCCGGGCGAGACCCGGGCGGTCTTCCGCGGCGTCGACATCGCCGGTCCCTCGCACATGCACGAGGAGCCCGCGCTCGGGGAGCTGCGCTGCTCGGTCTTTCACCTCTCCGATCCGGTGATGGCCGGCTATCTCCGGGCGATCCGCCGGAGGGGCATCGCCTTCCTGCACGGCTACCCGTCCGCGCTCTCGATCTTCGCCGCCTACGTGCTGCGCGCGCACGGGCCGCTGTCCCAGATCCGCGGCGTCCTGCCGGCCTCCGAGCGCATCCCGGCCCCGTTCCGCAGCACGATCGAGCGGGCCTTTCCGGAGGCGATCCTCGCCCCCTTCTACGGCCTGAGCGAGAAGGTCGCCTTCGCCACCGAGGTCCCGGGCTCGCCCGACCATTACGCCTTCTCGCCCCTCTACGGGCTCGCCGAACTCGTGGATGCCGACGGGGTCCCGGTCACCGAGCCCGGCCGGCGCGGGCGCCTCGTGGCGACCGGCCTGCTCTTTCCGGGCATGCCGCTCATCCGCTACGAGACCGGCGACGAGGCGGAACTCGTCGAGCCCGCGACCCGCGAGAACGGCCGCCGGCTCACGATCCGCCACATCGTGCCGCGGCACGGGCAGGACTACCTCGTCGGGCGCTCGGGCATCCTCGTCCCGCTCTCGGGCATGCTGCAGGTGGACGAGGAGATCCTCGGCATCGGCGAGTTCCAGTTCGTCCAGACGGAGCCGGGCCGGGTGATCCTGCGCATCGTGCCGCGCGGGGGCAGCGTGCCGGACTTCACCGGGTACCTGCTGCGGGCCAACCGCAAGGCGGCCGGCGAACTCGACCTGACGCTGGAGATCGTCGACCACATCCCCACGACGATCCGCGGCAAGCGCAAATTCATCGACCAGCGCCTGGCGCTGGCGCAGGACGCCGAGCGCCTCACCGTGGAGGCCTGGGACACCGAGCCGGCCTGACCGGCCGTCCGGACGATCGGTTCCGACCGCCCCCGCGATGGCGCCGGGACGATCGTCAGGCCGACCGCGCGGCCTCGGCGTAGACCGCGCGCAGGCGCTCGGCCAGCGCGTCGAGGGTGAAATGCTGCTCGTAGAGCTGCCGCGAGGCCACCTGCATGCGCCCGAGCCGGGCCGGATCGTCGATCAAGCCGGCGAGCGCCCGGGCGACGGAGTCGGGGTCGCGCTCCACGATCACGCCGTTGAGGCCGTCGCGGACCACCGCCCGGGTCTCGGCCACGGGCGTCGCCACCAGGGCGGCGCCCGCGCAGGCGCCCTCGATCAGCGAGAGCGGCATGTTCTCGGCCTCGGAGGGCAGCACGACGACGTCCGCCTCGGTCATCAGCCGGTGCACCTCGCCCGACGGGAGCCAGCCGGTGAAGCGCACCCGCTCGGCGAGGCCCGCCGCGCGCACCTGCGCGGCGCAGGTCTCGACCGCGCCGTTCCCCGCGATGGTGCAGGTCCAGGCTCCCTGTCGCCCGAGCCGCGCCAGGGCGTCGATCAGCACGGGCACGCCCTTGCGGGTGCCGACCTCGCCCGCGAACAGGATCCGCACCGGACGCTTCGGGTCGGCGGCGATCTTGGGGAGGCGGAGCGAGGAGGCGAAGTCGGGGATGCCGTTCGGCACGATGCGAAGGCGCTCGGGCGCCACGCCGGCCTGGGCGACGAACCGGTCCCGCGAGACCTCGCCGAGCGCGATCACCCGGTCGGCGGCGCGGCACAGGGACAGGAAGAGCCGCCCGGAAAGATCGCGCCGGGCGATGCCGTCGAGGGGGAACTGGCCGTGGAAGTGAAGCACCACCGGGCAGCCGGCGCGGCGGGCGAGGGCCGCGAGCACGCGCTTGCGCACGAGGCTGCCGCCGGTCGCGAAGTTGATGTGGACGAGGTCCGGCCGGAATCGCGCCAGCGCCGCCGCGAAGGCGAGCGCCCGTCCGGGAAAGGCCGCGATCCAGCCCGCCCCTTCCGCCTCCCCACGGCCCGCGAGGTAGCGCATCGTCACGCCGTCCTGCTCGGCGAGGCGCCCGCCCTCCCGCAGGTAGAGGTAGAGGCGGTCGATGCCGCCCTTGCCGTCGGGCCCGGAGGGCGTGACGCACAGCACCCGCAGGGGCCGGGCCGGCGCGCCGGCCCGGAGCACGCGCGGGGCGGCCGGCGGAGCCTCGGCAAGATCGATCACGGGCAGCCTCCGCGGACGGAACGATGCCGCACCCTGTCTGTCGCCGGGTCAAGAAAGTCTTACGCCGATCCTCGACGGGTTCGGGATAGGCTCCGTCAGGTCTTCCGGCACCTCGGCCGATCGGATGCGGAATGCATCGTTCGCGCGATATTAACCGGCGCGGGCGTCTCCTGTGCCGGACCAGGGCCGTCGGCGGATCGGAACGGGGCAGCGGGGCGGCGATGAGCGGGATCGGATCTGTGCCGGCGGCGCGGCCGGATCATCCGGCGACGCCGCTCCTGACGGCGCTCTTCCTGGCCTACGGCGCGCTGCTGCTGATGCGCATCGGCCTCAACGGGCGCCTGCTCGACCTCGCCATCAACTACACGGCGGATGGCGGCTCGATCGTCGAAAAAATCCACCCGACCTTCTGGGGCTTCCTGGCGGTGGGCGGGATCGCGCTCGTCAGCTTCCGGATCACGCTCGACGCCTGGGAATTGCGGGTGGTGCGCGCGCTGCTCGCCTTCTGCGGCGCGGTCAGCGGGCTGCTCGCCTTCGCGGCCATGACCGGACGCAGCGCCTCGGTCGGCTACCTGCTCGATTCCTACGTCGCGCTCATCGTCTTCGTGCTCGTCTTCGTCTTCCCGGTGCCGTGGCGGCGCGCCCTCGGGCACGCGCTGCTCGGCTACATGGTGGCGGGCGCGCTGCTGGCGATCGTGGAGTTCGCCCTGCGCTTCCGGGTGATGCCCTTCAGCGAGGGCGAGGCGGTGTTTCGCCCCACCGGCCTCACGCCGCATCCGCTCGAACTGGGGCTGTGGTGCGCGGTGGGCATCGGCTTCACGGCGGCCGGGGACTGGTCGCGCCGGACCAAGCTCGTGGCGGGCGGTCTCCTGCTCCTCGGCTGCGTGGTCTCGGGCGCGCGCCTCGCCACGCTGGTGGCGGGGGTCTGCACGGTGCTGGTGCTGGTCCGCGGCATCGGCGCCGGCCTGCCGCCGCAGCGCCGGCGCGAGCGCCAGATCCTCGTGGTGCTGGGCGTCCTCCTGATCGGGCCGCTGCTGCTCGGCGGGCTCGCGGCGGCGGGCGCCTTCGGGCGTTTCGCCGGCGGCGTGGCGGACGACAACGCGATGGCGCGCATCCGCGTCTACGAGGTCTTCACCCTGATGTCGTGGCACGACCTGCTGCTCGGCGGCGACATCAACGCCATCGTGAAGCTCGTGCGCGAGCGCTACGACCTCCCCTACATCGAGAGCGCGCTCGTCATCTTCGTGGTGCAGCTCGGCATCCTGGGCACCGTGATCCTGCTCGGCATGCTGGCGCGGCTCGTGCGCATCATCCTGATCGGCGCGGCGTGGCCGGTCACGATGGCGGTCATCGCCTTCTTCGCGGTCGCGCTGAGCAACAACGGGCTGGCGACGAAATCGTCCTCGGTCTTCCTGATGCTCGGCCTCGCCATCACCCTCCACTCCTCCCCCGCCTCCGCGCGCCCCACGGTCGCGAGAGCCCGCCGATGCTGAACGCCTCCCGCCTCTCCGGCGCCGATCCGGTCGCGTCAGCCCCGCCCGATCCCGCCGCGTCCGGCCTCCGGCGCATCCGCGTGCGCCTCGATCCGCAGCGCCTGTGGCGCTGGCAGCTCTGGCTCCTCGACGCGCTGGCGGCGCGCCCCGGCGTCACGGTCGAGGTGGAGGCCGTGCCCGGGCGCCCCTACCCGGCCGCGCTGCGGCTCCTCCTCGCGCTGGAGCGGCCGATCTTCCGCATCCGGGGCGAGCAGGCGGCCGACCTCCTCGATCCGGCAATCCTGGCCGGCGCGTGGCCGGGCCCGCAGGGCGTTCCCGACCGCACGATCGACCTCGCGGGCGCGCCCGGCGACGGCGTCCTGGCGCCGCTCTACGACGGCGAGGCCGGCGACGAGGCGCTGATCGGGGCGATCATGGAGGGCCGCGCGCTGGGGCTCTCCTTCGCGGGGGCGAGCGCGGCGCTCGGGTCCGAGCTGCGGCCGGCGATCGAGAGCCGCACCGTGCTGACGCGGGCGCTCAACCGGGTCTTCTCCACGGTCCTGTCGCTCTGCCTCGCCGAGGCCGCACGGTCGCCGGCGACCGCGGGAGGCGTCGCCGCGCCAGCGCGCCCGGTTGGCATCGGGGCGGTCGCAGCCTTCGCGGCCGGCACGCTCGCCCGCAAGGCGGGGGATCGCCTCACCGCCCTCTGCACCCGCGCGCCGCGCTGGCGCGTCGGCTGGCGGCACCTCGCCCGCGAGGAGGATTTTCTGGGCCACACCCGGCGCCTGCCGGAGACAGGCTACGCGGTGCTGCCCGAGGACGGCCGGCGTTACTACGCCGACCCGTTCCCATTCTCGGCCGAGGGCCGGCGCTGGCTCTTCGTCGAGGAATACTGCTACGCCCGCCAGAAGGGCCTGATCTCGGCGGCCGAGGTGGCGGAGGGCCGCGTCGGCCCGATGCGCCCGGTGCTCGAAGAGCCGCACCACCTCTCCTACCCGTTCGTGTTCGCGCATGACGGGGCGGTGTTCATGATCCCGGAGAGTTCGGTCTGCGGCCGGGTGGAGCTCTACCGCGCCCGCCGGCTGCCCGACGCCTGGGAGCGGGTGGCGGTGCTCCTCGACGGAATCGCGGCCTCCGACGTGACGCTCACCCGCGCGGGCGGCCTGTGGTGGATGTTTGCCGGCACGCACCCGCACCAAGCCTCGGTGCGCGACACCCTGAGCCTCTTCCACGCTCCCGACCTCCTCGGCCCCTGGACGCCGCACCCGCTCAACCCGGTGGTGGTGGACCTGCGCCAAGCCCGGCCCGGCGGGCACGTCTTCGCGTCCGGCGGGGCCCTGTGGCGCCCGGTGCAGGACGCCACGGAGGGCTACGGCTCGGCGCTGGGCCTGTGCCGCGTGGACGAGATGACCCCGCACGCCTACCGCCAGACGCTCGCGGCGACGATCCGGCCCGGTCCGGCCTGGGCCAAGCAGGGTCTGCACACGCTCAACCGCGACGGCCTGTTCGAGGCGGTGGACGGGATGTTCTGACGACGGCACGGCCCTCGCCCGCCGCGTCGTCCGGCCCCCGGCGGGATCCCGCCTCAGTTCCGCGTCAGCAGATGCGCCAGCAGCGCGCGCAGCTGCGCCGGCTTGATCGGCTTGTGGATCAGTTCGCAGCCCACCGCCCGCACATGCGCCTCGACCTCCGGGGAGTGGTCGGCGGTGGTCACCACCGCCGGGATGGCGCTGCCGTGGATCGTGCGCAGCCACGTCACGGTGTCGAGGCCGCAGGCGCCGCCGTCGAGGTGGTAGTCGGCGATGATCAGGTCGGGGACCCAGGTGGAGCCGGGCATCAGGCGCATCAGGCTCAGGTGGTCGCGGGCGGCGAGCGCGTAGGCGTCCCAGTGCTGAAACAGCCGCGCCAGTGCTTCGAGCGCCGCACGGTCGTTCTCGATCACCGCGATGCGGGCGCCCGTGAGGCTCGTCGGCAGGACCACCGGCTGCACGGGGCGCGGCGCCTCGGGAGCGGCCCGCGGCAGCATCAGGGTGAAGCGGGAGCCGTGGCCGACCCGCGAGGCGAGGGTCAGGCGGTGGCCGAGCGCCTCGGCGGAGCGGCGCACGATCGAGAGGCCGAGACCGAGCGCGATCTCCCCGTCCACGCTCTCGCGCCCGCCGCGATGGAATTCCTCGAAGATCAGGTCCCGGTCGGCCTCCGGGATGCCGGCGCCCGAATCGATCACGTCGATGCGCACCGCATCGCCCCGCGCGCGCGCCGCCACCAGGACGCCGCCGGTCTCGGTGTAGCGGATGGCGTTCGAGACGAGGTTCTGCAGGATGCGCTGCAGGAGCAGCAGGTCGCTCGACACCCAGAGGCCGCCGGGCCGCACCGCGAGCCGCAGGCCCTTGCGGGCGGCGAGCGGCCCGAAGCTCGCCTCCACGCTCGCCATCACGTCCGCGACCTTGAGGCTGCGGGGGACCGGCTGGATCAGGCCGGCATCGAGCTTCGAGATGTCGAGGAGCGTCTTGATCAGGTCCTCGATGGTCTGGAGGCCGCGCTCGACCTGGCCGACGATCGCCTGCGCCTCCGTGCCGGCCGAGAGATCGCCGAGCGCCGAGAGCGAGAGCCGCGCGGCGTTGAGGGGCTGGAGCAGGTCGTGGCTCGCCGCGGTGAGGAAGCGGGTCTTCGAGCGGTTGGCCCGCTCGGCCTCCTCCTTGGCGGCGGTGAGCGCGTGGTTCGAGCGCTCCAGGCTGCGCATCAGGGCGGTGAGTTCCTCGGTGCGCGCCCGGACCTGGCCCTCGAGGGTGATCGCGGTCTGGAACAGCGAGTAGGCGGTGCCGCGCTGGTCCATCGACCGCTCGACCTGCGACATCAGGGCGGCGTTGATGCGCTCCAGCTTGGCGATGCGCCGGTGCAGCGCCTCGGTGTCGTCCCGGCCATCGAGGGGAGGCGTGCCGTCGCGGAGGCCGACGCCCACGGGCTGGCTCATGGACTCGCTCACGGAGCGGCTTGCCGGCCGATCGCGATGCCGGTGAAGGTCTGGTTCAGGTGCATGGAGCGGAACTGCTCGCCGTAGGTCTCGAAGCCCACCACGTTGTAGCGGCGGTAGAGGTCCGAGATGCTGTGGCGGACTTGGTGAAGCTCGGCGTCGAGGCGGCGCAGCACGCATTCGAAGCCGATGACGAGGTCGAGGCCGCCGAGATTGGCGTCGAGCCGCGCGAGCTCCTCGCGGGTCGCCTCGACGATGTCCTTCTGCCGCGCCAGGGTGAGCACCACGCCCTCGTCCACCGCGCAGTGGAAGCTGAGCGACCCGTCCGGGTTGAGGTGCCGGATCGAGCGGCAGAAGTAATCGCCGCCGATGCGCACCACCAGCGGGTTGGCCGCGAATCGGGCGGGCGAGAGCGCCTGGAGCGGCAGGCCGAGGGCGCGGGCGTACTCGGCCGCCGCCGGCTCGGCGTTGAGTTCGCGCACCGCCCGGCTGTCGTGGTCGGTGTCGGTGACGACGAACTTGACCTCGGTCGGCTCGAAATTGTGGTTCTTG
The DNA here is from genome assembly GCF_046557895.1 of Methylobacterium oryzisoli. NCBI lineage: Bacteria > Pseudomonadati > Pseudomonadota > Alphaproteobacteria > Hyphomicrobiales > Methylobacteriaceae > Methylobacterium > Methylobacterium oryzisoli. The sequence goes on from NZ_JBKIBX010000040.1 coordinate 20,493, forward strand.
AAGATCTCCACCGGGAAGTCGGTCTCGACGAGGAGCAGGACCGCCGCGCGCCGGTGCACCGCCCCGTCGTGGATGAGCGCGGTGTCGCTGAAGGTGAGTTCGTCCCCCGCCGAGCCGCCGACGAGAGGAATGCCGTCGAGCCCCGTCGCGACGGCCGAGATCACCGCCTCCTCGGAATTGGCCAGCCCGTCGATGAGGGTGATGGCGAAGCGCTGCCCCCCCTGCCCGATCGCGTCGAGATCCGCGCGCAGGGTCCGGATCGAGGCTGCGGCGCGCTCCGCATCGAGGTGGCCGATGCGTTCGAGCAGTGCCGTGGCGATGCGGAAGCCCTCCCGCGGGAAGGCCACCGCCACGAGGCCGCGCGCCAGGCCGCCCATCGGGCTGATCTCGCCCGAGGAGGTGCAGCCCGAGACGCGCACGCCCGGGAAATGCCGCCCGAACGCCTCGGCCAGCGCCTCGACCCCGTAGGTCGGCGAGAAGAAGATGATGAGGTGTGCCACCCGGCCGCATTCGAGCGCGGAGGCCAGAGCCGCCACCGCCGTTTCCGCCGCGGGCTCGTCGGTCCAGGCCGTCTGAATGCCGCACAGGTGGGAGCACGAACGCGTGCCCTGCGCCACTGTTTCTCTCCCAGGCCCGGCCGCGCGGCCGGGTCGGCGCATTATGCGGCGCGGGGCGGATCGTTGCAACGGCGGCGCGCGGTCAGGGCAGGGTGCGCAGGCGCAGCCGGTGCGGCAGCTGCGCCTGCGCTGGGGATCGGGGCGACGATCGCCCCCGCGATCGGCGGTCGCACCCGAAGAGCGCGCCCGCCAGGATGCCGGCCCCGATCCCGCCTGCTTCGCGGCGACGTTTCCTCCGACCGCTGAGATCTCCACGATAGGGCCGACTCGCTCCGGGAGACTATTGGACCAAGGTGCAGAACCTTCCGAGACGTTGCGTCAGATGTTCTGCTCGTACCAAAGCACAGTAGGACCAGACCTCACGTCCATGCTAAGCCGGCGGCACAGTGAAGCGGGTCGTATTTAGTCAGTATTCACAGACACCGTCGGGGCGTCGCATCCCGGGACGACCGTCCGGGATGACGCAGCGTCGATCCAGTCCGGCCGGGCCGTGCGGGAGTGACCTGCCGGATTCGGATCCGGGGCGAAGGGAGACGGGCCTGACGCCCGCCGTTCCGGATCCCCGGCAGCAAAGGGAAATCGCAGTCCGATGGTGGGATTGACCCGTCCGGCCAACCATGTGCTTCCTCAGTACGGGAGGACACCGGACGACACGCCGGCGCCCGTCGCGGAGGGGTCGGACATGCACCTGATGATCGTCGACGATCACCCGCTTTTTCGGGAAGCGCTGACGAGCGCCGTGCGCCTCGCCTTCCCGGCGGCGGCCGTGGAGGAGGCGGACGGCATCGACAGCGCCTGCGCGGCGCTCTCGCGCCTGCGCTCGGTGGACCTCACGCTCCTCGACCTCACCATGCGGGGCGTCAACGGCTTCGACGGGCTCATCGCCATCCGCACCCGGTTTCCCCGCATCCCGATCCTGGTGGTTTCCGGGCTCGACGACCCGCGCATCGTGCGCGAGGCGCTGAGCCACGGCGCGGCGGGATTCGTTCCCAAGGCCGCCGGCAAGGCGGTGCTGACCCGCGCCATCACCGACGTGCTCAACGGCTCGGTCTTCGTGCCCGAGGGCATGGGCGGTCCCGAGGGCCAGGCGCCCCGCAGCGGCAAGCCGCCGATCGCCGAGCGTATCGCCGAACTCACGCCCCAGCAGGTGCGGGTCCTGCTGATGATCCGGCAGGGCAAGCTCAACAAGCAGATCGCGCACGAACTCGGCGTCGGCGATTCCACCGTGAAGGCCCACGTCTCCGAGATCCTGCGCAAGCTCGGTGTCATCAGCCGCACCCAGATCGTCATCGAGACCGCCAACCTCGATTACGAGCACATCCTGTCGGAGCAGACGTCGGGCTAGGGCCTGCCGGCTACGGGAGACTGCTTGCTCGCAGGACTTGCGGCAAAATCGGAGCACTCCGCCCCTCCCCTTTCCCGGACGACTGGAGCGTCAGCGGAAGGAGATCCGGGATCAAGGAGAGATGCGCCGCGGAGCTGCTCTGCTTTTGCACCGCTGCAGACAGCCGGTCGCTTCGCGACATCTTGCGCTGGACCCCGGATCTCCTTCCGCTGACGCTTCAGTCGTCAGGGGAAGGGTGCGTGCGAGCCTACCTGACTGAGTTGGCCGGCTCATCCGACCCGCGACTTCATCGGAAGACGGCCACGAGAGGGGTCGCGTGCGCCTCGCCAGCGGATGCCCCTCTAACTCCGCACCGCGCTCCTGAAGGCGGCCGACAAGGCCGCGAGGGCGTGGCGCGGCTGTCCGCTCCTGACCCGCGTGTGGAGCAGGATCGGCAGGCGCGGCAGGGCGGGCAGGCCGAGCCGCGCTCCCACATCGACGACGCCGAGGGGCAGCATGCGGGGGGCCAGCGCCGCCACGCCGAGGCCGGCCGACACGGCCGCCGCGACGGCCGCGACGCCGCCGCCGACGAAGGCCTCGGTCCAGGGTATGCCGGCCTCGTCGAGGAGGCGCCCGGCCATGGCGCGCACGCCGCACGGCTCGGCGAGGGTCGCGAGCGGCAGGGGTTCGGCCGCGCGCGGCTGCCAGCCGGGTGCGGCGAACCACCCGAACCCCTCCTCCGCCAGAACCTCGCCGTCGTCCCGGCCGAAATGGAGCCGGGCGATCACCACATCGAGCTCCCGACGGTCGAAGCTCTGGAGCAGATCGCCCGAGGAGCCGATCCTGATCTCGATGAGAAGCTGCGGGTCCTGCCCGTTCATCCGGGCGATGAGGGCCGGGAGATCGGGGCCCGCGACGTGGTCGCTGATGCCGATCGCGAGGCGCTGCCGCGTCTGCGCCAGCACCGCGAGGGCGCGGTCGTGGGCCTCGACGAGTTCGCGGGCGCGCTCCAGGAAGACGGCTCCCTGCGGAGACAGTTGCACGTAGCGCGGCGTGCGGTCGAGCAGCCGGCAGCCGAGCCGGTGTTCGAGCCGCTTGACCCGGAGGCTGATCCCGGCCTGCGTCGTCCCCGTGGCTTCGGCGGCGCGGGTGAAGCTCGCCAGCTCGGCGACGTGAATGAAGGCCCGGACCGCGTCGAGATCGAGGGGAGCCACTATCATCACACGACACTATTTCTGAAATGACCGGAGATAGCGTATCGAAATGAAAGGGCGGCGTCTACATCGGCGGCGAGCCAGAGGGAGACCCGCCATGCCGCTCACCTTCATCTCGATGCGCGCCGGACAATCCGATGCCTACCGCCAGGCGATCTTCGACGGCCTGTACCGCGCGATGCGCGAAACATTCAGCGTGCCGGACGACGACCAGTTCATGACCATCACGGAGCACGATGCCGTGACCTTCCGCTACGGCGCCACTTACGGCGGCATCGATCGCAGCAGCGACGTGATCTTCGTTCAGATCAGCGCCATGAACACCCGGACGGCCGAGCAGAAGAAGGCGCTCTACCGCCGGATCGTGGAGCTTCTCGGCGAGGATCCCGGCATCCGGCCGGAGGACGTCCTGATCAACCTCGTCGAGGGCGCCCGGGAGAACTGGTCGCTCGGCCGCGGCCTCGCGCAATACGCCTGATGCCGGATCGGGGCGGCCGGCCAGCCGGACCGCCGCGAGCCGCGTCCTGCCGCAACGGCACGCCCGTACAATGCAGCCGGCGCTACATTCGGCGCCGGGAGGTCTAGCCGCACGTCGAAAAGGACCTACCATTGCTGAAATCTTAACGGCCGTCGCGGCCGATCCCGGGAGCGAGACGCCCATGACCGCCATCCGGAACCACGGGCCGTGGGCCCTCGTCGGCGCCCTCGGCGCCGCCGCCCTCGCGGTGGTCGCGACCACCCGCGGCGAGAGCGTCAACGCGCTCTGGATCGTCGTCGCGGCGGTCTCGATCTACCTGATCGCCTACCGCTATTACTCGCTCTACATCGCCCAGCACGTGATGCGGCTCGACCCGAACCGGCCGACCCCGGCGATCCGCCACAACGACGGGCTCGATTACGTGCCCACCGACAAGTACGTGCTGTTCGGGCACCATTTCGCCGCCATCGCGGGGGCCGGCCCGCTGGTCGGCCCGGTGCTCGCCGCCCAGATGGGCTACCTGCCGGGCTTGCTCTGGATCCTGGCCGGCGTGGTGCTGGCGGGCGCCGTGCAGGACTTCATGGTGCTGTTCGTCTCGATGCGCCGCGACGGGCGCTCGCTCGGCGAGCTGATCCGGGCCGAACTCGGCACCATTCCGGGCATCATCGCGCTGTTCGGCGCCTTCATGATCATGGTGATCATCCTGGCGGTGCTGGCGCTCATCGTCGTCAAGGCGCTGGCCGAGAGCCCCTGGGGCACCTTCACGGTGATGGCGACCATCCCGATCGCCATGCTGATGGGCGTCTACTCGCGCTGGATCCGGCCGGGCAAGATCGGCGAGGTGTCGATCCTCGGCTTCGTGCTCCTGATGCTGGCGATCATCTACGGCCAGACGGTCTCCACCGACCCGACCCTGTCGGCGATGTTCACCTTCACGGGCACGCAGCTGTGCTGGATGCTGATCGGCTACGGCTTCGTCGCCTCGATCCTGCCGGTCTGGCTGCTGCTCGCCCCGCGCGACTACCTGTCGACCTTCCTCAAGATCGGCACCATCGTGGGCCTCGCGCTCGGCATCCTCGTGCTCGCCCCGCATCTGCAGATGCCGGCCGTGACCAAGTTCGTGGACGGCACCGGCCCGGTCTGGTCGGGCTCGCTCTTCCCGTTCCTGTTCATCACCATCGCGTGCGGCGCGGTCTCGGGCTTCCACAGCCTGATCTCGTCCGGCACCACCCCGAAGCTGATCGACAACGAGGTCAACGCCCGCTTCATCGGCTACGGCGGCATGCTGATGGAGAGCTTCGTCGCCGTGATGGCGCTGGTCTCGGCGAGCGTCATCGATCCGGGCGTCTACTTTACCATGAACGCGCCCGCGGCCGTCGTCGGCACCACGCCGGAGACCGCCTCGGCGGCGGTGACCAAGATGGGCTTCCCGATCACCCCCGAGACGATCCAGCAGACCGCCACGGATGTCGGCGAGCACACCATCATCTCCCGGGCGGGTGGGGCTCCCACGCTCGCGGTGGGCATGGCCCACATCATCTCGAACGTCGTCGGCGGCAAGGCCATGATGGCGTTCTGGTACCACTTCGCCATCCTGTTCGAGGCCCTGTTCATCCTCACGGCCGTGGATGCCGGCACCCGGGCGGGCCGCTTCATGCTGCAGGACCTGATCGGCGTCGCGGTGCCGGCCTTCAAGGACACCGCCTCGTGGGGACCGAGCATCGTGGCCACCGCCCTCTGCGTCGGGGCCTGGGGCTTCTTCCTCTACCAGGGCGTCACCGACCCGCTCGGCGGCATCAACACCCTCTGGCCGCTGTTCGGCATCTCCAACCAGATGCTCGCCGCCATCGCGCTCACGCTGTGCACGGTGGTGATCTTCAAGATGAAGCGCGAGCGCTACGCCTGGATCACCATCGTGCCGACCCTCTGGCTGGTGGCCTGCACCCTCACGGCCGGCCTGCAGAAGGTCTTTTCCGCCGATCCGCGCGTCGGCTTCCTGTCGCACGCCGACCGCTACGCGACCGCGCTCGCGGAGGGCAAGGTGCTGTCCCCGGCCAAGGACCTCGACCAGATGCGCCAGATCGTGTTCAACGACCGCATCGACGCGGTGCTCGCCGTGCTCTTCGTCGCCGTGGTGGTGTCGATCGTCGCCTTCGGGGTGAGGTCCTGCATCACCGCCTACCGGGCCCGGACCTGGACCGCCCTGGAATCGGATCCCCGGGGCGTTCCGGCGCCGGCGGAGTGAGCGTCATGGCGCTGCCATCCGACGCCCTGCGCGAGCGCTGGGCCAATCTCACCAAGTGCGTCTGCGACGGCGCCCGGCTGATGGTCGGCCAGGGCAACTACGACGTCTACGTCGCGCATATCCGCCAGACCCACCCGGACCGGGAGCCGATGACCCCGACCGAATTCTTCCGCGACCGCCAGAATGCCCGCTTCGGCGTCGGCGGCCGCGGGGGATTCCGCTGCTGCTGAGGAGGGCTGCCCCGGTCCCCGGCCGCGTCGGCGGGTGATCCGCCTGAGGGCGCGGGGCCGCCCCGCCCTCAGACCAGCACCGGCTGCGAGACCTGCGCGCCGACCGCGAAGACGCGCTTGTAGCGATCGACCTCCTCCTCGGGGCCGAGCGCCTTAGTGGGGTTGTCGGAGAGCTTCACGGTCGGTCGGCCGTTCGCCGAGATGACCTTGCAGACGATCGAGATCGGATCGAGCCGCCCGTCCGGCACGAGGCCGCGGAAGTCATTGGTGAGCAGCGTGCCCCAGCCGTAACCGATGCGCAGGCGGCCGTGGAAATGGTGATGGATCGCCTCGATCGTCTCGACGTCGAGGCCGTCCGAGAAGATCGCGAGCTTCTCGCGCGGGTTGCGTCCGCTGTCGCGCCACCAGCGGATGACCTCTTCGCCGCCCGCGATCGGGTCCTTCGAGTCGATGCGAATGCCGGTCCAGTCGGCCATCCAGGCCGGGCCGTTGGCGAGGAATCCGGTGGTCCCGTAGGTGTCGGGCAGGATCACCAACAGGTTGCCGGCGTAATCCTGCTGCCAGTCGGCGAGCACCGCGTAGGGGGCGTCGGCGAGCGCCTGGTCGCTCTCGGCCAGGGCCGCGTAGACCATCGGCAGCTCGTGCGCGTTGGTGCCCACCGCCTCGATGTCGTGGCGCAGCGCGATCAGGCAGTTCGACGTGCCGAGGAAGGAGGTCCCCAGGCCCTCGATCATCGCCTCCACGCACCAGTCCTGCCACAGGAAGCCGTGGCGCCGCCGGGTGCCGAAATCCGCGATGGACAGATTCGGCAGCACCTTCAGCCGCTCGATCTTTTCCCAGATCCGGGTCATCGCCCGGGCGTACAGCACCTGCAGGTCGAACTTGCCCATGCCCTTGAGCACCCCGCGCGAGCGCAGTTCGTTCAGGATCGCCAGGGCCGGCACCTCCCACATCGTGGTCTCGATCCACGGGCCGTGGAAGGTCAGGACGTATTGCCCGTCCTGCTTCTCCAGCAGGTAGTCGGGGAAGCGGAAGTTCTCCAGCCAGTCCATGAAGTCCGGCGAGAACATCTGCCGCTGGCCGTAGAAGGTATTGCCGCGCAGCCACGTCGACTCGCCGCGGGTCAGCCGCAGGGAGCGGCAATGGTCGAGCTGCTCGCGCAGTTCGCCCTCGTCGATCAGGTCGGCGAGGCGGATGCGGCTCGTGCGGTTATGGATGCCGAAGGTGACGGCGACGTTCCGATGGCGGCGGAAGATCGTCTGCGCCATCAGGAGCTTGTAGAAATCGGTGTCCAGCACCGAGCGGATGATCGGGTCGATCTTCCAGGTGTGGTTGTAAACCCTGGTGGCGAGGTCGAGCATCACCCGTGCCTGACTGGTCCGGCGCCGCGAGCCGTGCGGGGCGGGCAACCCCGCACGGTTCTCCGGCCCGAGTCAAGCTTGGACCCGGCGGTCGGGCCTCAGTGGGCCGCGAGGTCCACGGCCTTCTTCTCGGGCTTGGGCGACTCGCCCGTCACCGCCGCCTTCACGTAGCCGTAGAGGTGCAGCATCGTGGCGTTGGGGCTGTCCCAGTACTCGCCCTTCTCGGGATGCACCCGGATCAGGGTCACCGAGGGATCGTCCTTGCCCTTGGGAAACCACGTCTTCAGGCTCTCGTTCCACTTGGAATCGATCGTGGCCTTGTCGCGCACGATCTCGGCCTTGCCCGATACCGAGACGTAGTTCTGGCTCGACGGGTCCGAGTAGGCGAGGTTGACCTGCGAATCGCGGCTGATCTCGCCGGTCACCGGGGCGTCGACCTTGGCGAAGAACCAGAGGTCGCCCGCCTCGTCCGCCTCCTGGTTCCACATCGGACGGCTGCGCAGCTGGCCGTCGGAATCGACGGTCGTCATCATGGCGACCTTGACGTCCTTGATCAGGCTGAAGAGTTTCTTCGCGCCCTCGTGATCGCGGTGGCTGCCCTGGTGCATGATCATCCTCTCTCCGGTTGGCCGCGCATGCCCCGCGCCGCTGGTCGGCGCGGGCCGACGGCTCGTGCGAAACTGCGGGACAACCGGCGAGGCCCGGCTTTGTTTCGAGGGCGGGGGACGCTCGCCGGGAGCAGGCATTCCTCTATGTCACGACCCGCGGCGCCTGGGCCGCGATGGGAGACCGTGGAATGAAGATCAGTGCGCGCAACGTCCTGTCGGGCACCGTGAAGGCGGTCCGCAAGGGCACCACCACGGCGCACGTGACGGTGGAACTGCCCGGCGGACAGGTCGTGACCGCGGCGATCACCAACGAGGCGGTGGACGATCTGGGCCTCGCGCCCGGCAAGACGGCCCACGCCGTCGTGAAGTCGAGCGACGTGATGATCGCGGTGGACTGACCGCGCCATGCCCCTCGACCGCCGCACCCTCCTCCTCGCCCTGGCCGGCCTCGGCGCCGGAGGGCTGCGCGCGGAGTCGTTGCCGCCTGCGGCGGGGGCACCGCACGCGGCGGCGCGGCAGGACGATGCGGGCCGCCCGCTGCCTGCGCTCACCCATCCGGTGGCGCGGGTCTTCCCGGCCGGGCCGCCCGCCGCGATCCTCCTCTACACCCTCGCGCCGGACCTGCTGGCCGGCTGGCCGCGGGCGATCCGCCCGGCGGAGCGGCCCTACCTGCTGCCCGAGACCCTCGGGCTGCCGGAGGTCGGGCGCCTCACCGGCCGGGGCAACACCGCCAACCTCGAATCGGTGCTGGCGCTCAAGCCCGACCTGATCCTCGATGTCGGCGACACCACCGAGACCTACCGCTCGCTGGCCGACCGGGTGCAGCAGCAGACGGGGCTGCCCTACCTGCTCTTCGACGGGCGCCTGCCCGCCGTGCCGGCGACCTACCGCACGCTGGGCACCCTGCTCGGGCGCCGCGAGGCGGGGGAGCGGCTGGCGCAGGCCTGCGAGACCGCCCTGGCGACGGTACGCGCGCGCGTCGCCGCGATCCCGCCCTCGGAGCGGCCGCGGGTCTACTTCGCCCGCGGGCCGCGGGGGCTGGAGACCGCCCGCCAGGGGGCGATCAACGTCGAGGCGCTGGAGATGCTCGGCGCCGTCAACGTCGCGGGGGCGGGCGGCGGCCTCGCCCGGGTCTCGCCCGAGGACGTGCTCGCCTGGGCGCCCGAGGTGATCGTCGCCCTCGATCCCGCCTTCGTCGCGGGCGTGCGGGGCGATCCGCTCTGGCAGGGGCTTTCGGCCGTGCGCGCGGGCCGGGTCCATCTCGCCCCCGCCCTGCCCTTCGGCTGGGTCGATTCCCCGCCCTCGGTGAACCGCATCCTCGGCCTGTGGTGGCTCGGCCGCGCCCTCTACCCGGCGCGCTTCCCGGAGGACCTGCGGGCGATCGCCCGGGATTTCCACCGCGACTTCTACCACGTGACGCCGGACGAGGCGGCCCTCGACCGGGTGCTGGCGGGCGGCGCGTGAGCGGCCCCGAGGCGAGGGCCGAGAGCCGGCTCGGGGCGCGGATCGGGGCGGGCGCCGGCACGGCGCTCGCGCTCGGCCTACTCGTGCTCGCGGTCGCGGTGGCGTTCGGGGTCGGGCGCTTCCCGGTCGGGCTTGGCGACGTGGCGCAGGTGCTCGCCGCGAAGGTCACCGGCCGCCCGGCCGCGGTGCCGGCCGCCGTCGAGGCGGTGGTGCTGCAGATCCGCGGGCCGCGCATCCTGGCGGCGATCCTGATCGGCGCCGCCTTGTCGGTGGCGGGGGCGGCCTTCCAGGGCCTCTTCCGCAACCCGCTCGTCTCCCCGGACATCCTGGGCGCCTCCTCGGGAGCGGCCTTCGGGGCGGTGCTCGGGATCTGGCTCTCGCTCGGGGTTTTCGCCATCGAGGCGCTCGCCTTCGCGGGCGGACTCGCGGCGGTGGCGGCCGTCTACCTCGTCGGAGCCACGCTGGCGCGGCGCGATCCGGTGCTGGTGCTGGTGCTCGCCGGCGTGGTGATCGGCTCGCTGCTCGGCGCGGGCGTCGGCCTCGTGAAGTACCTCGCCGACCCCTACAACCAGCTCCCGGCCATGACCTTCTGGCTGCTCGGAAGCCTCTCGGCCACGCACGCGCTGGACCTCGCCGCCCTGGCCCTGCCGGTCGTCCTCGGCACCGCGGTCCTGCTCCTGCTGCGCTGGCGGCTCGACGCACTCTCGCTGCCCGAGGAGGAGGCGCGCGCCCTCGGCCTCGCCACCGGTCCGCTGCGGCTCGCCATCGTGGCCGCCGCCACCCTGGTGACGGCCGCGAGCGTCGCGGCGGCCGGCATCGTCGGCTGGGTCGGCCTCGTCGTACCCCACCTCGCCCGCTTCCTCGTCGGACCGGGCTTCGCGCGGCTGATCCCGACCGCGGCCCTGCTCGGGGCAGGCTACCTCCTCGTCATCGACACGCTGGCGCGCACCATCGCGCCGGTGGAGGTGCCGCTCGGCATCCTCACGGCCGTGGTCGGCACGCCGGTCTTCCTGTGGCTGCTCGCCGGCGCGGAGCGGGACTGGCAATGAGTCTGCTGGCCGCGACGGATCTCGCCTTCGGGTATCCGGGCCGGGTGATCGGCCGCGGGATCGATCTTTCGGTGGCGGCCGGCGAGGTGCTGGCGCTGCTCGGCCCCAACGGCGGCGGCAAGACCACGCTCCTCAAGACCCTGCTCGGCCTGCTGCCGCCGCGCGCCGGTACCGTGACGGTGCTCGGCCGGCCGCTCGGCGCGCTGCCGGCCCGCGAGCGCGCCCGGGCGCTCGCCTACGTGCCCCAGAGCGCCGGCAGCGCCTTCGCGTTCACGGCCCGGGCCGTGGTGCTGATGGGGCGCAGCGCCCATGCGGGCCTCTTCTCCGCCCCCTCTCGGGCCGACCGCGCCGCGGCCGACGCGGCGCTCGCCCGGATGGGCGTCCTGCACCTCGCCGACCGCGCGGTCACCCGCATCTCCGGGGGCGAGCGTCAGCTCGTCCTGATCGCCCGCGCGCTGGCCCAGGAGCCGCGCCTCGTGGTCCTCGACGAGCCCACCGCGAGCCTCGATTTCGGCAACCAGGGCAAGGTGATGCGCGAGATCACCCGCCTGCGCGCCGACGGGCTCGGCGTGATCTTCACCACGCACGACCCCAACCAGGCGGCCCGCTACGCCGACCGCGCCCTGCTGCTGCGGGCGGGCGGACGCCTCGCCGAGGGGCCGGTGGCGGAGGTGCTGGCGACGGAGTGCCTCGAAGGGCTCTACGGGGCGCCGGTCGAGGAGGTGCGGGACACGGGCACGGGCGCACGGGCCTTCCTGCCGGGCTGACCACCACCATCCGGGAGCGCGGCGGAGGCCCGCACCCCTCAACCGCGCTTCAGGCGTCGACGGACGAATGCGCAAATCCGCACGGACCATCCGTCCCGGCGCAAAGTTCGGCAACGAAGTGCCCGTAGGCTGCCAGCCGCTCATCGTCGGAGCCGCCGCCATGTTTCTCCGCCTGCTCGCCGTCCTCGGGGCGCTCTGTCCGCTCCCGGTCCTCGCCAACGGCGCGAAATGCGGGGGCGACGCGCTGTCCTCCGCGCAGGTCGTCGAGAACCGCCCGGCGCGCTCCGGGCCGCTGACCGCCGTGCCCGACACGCTCTGCGCCGACCTCTCGGACACGAAGCGCTCGCGGCTGCGCATCGACGTCTACAGCGGGCCGTATGGCGGGACCGGGTCCGAAGCCCCATATGACGGGTCGGAGCCGGGCGGGAGCCGTCCCCGCCGTGGCGACCGGAGCCGCTAGCCAGGCGGCGCCTGCGTCGGGACCGCGCGTCTGCGGTTGCCCCGAGGACCTGCCCGATCTTGATGAACCGCCGCTCCCTCCCCCCGCAGGCCCGCGCACGCGGCGTCACGGCGGTGCTCGGCCCCACCAACACCGGCAAGACCCACCTGGCCATCGAGCGGATGCTGGCCCATCCGACCGGGATGATCGGCCTGCCGCTGCGGCTGCTCGCCCGCGAGGTCTACCACCGGGTGGTGGACCGGGTCGGCCCCGAGCGCGTCGCCCTCGTCACCGGCGAGGAAAAGATCAAGCCGGACCGGCCGAGCTACTGGATCTGCACCGCCGAGGCGATGCCGCGCGACCGCACGGTCGACTTCGTCGCCGTCGACGAGATCCAGCTCGGCGCCGACATGGACCGCGGCCACACCTTCACCGATCGCCTGCTGCACCAGCGCGGGCGCGAGGAGACGCTGCTGATCGGCTCGGGCACGATGGCGCCGCTGGTCCAGTCGCTGATCCCGGGCGTCGTCGTCACCACGCGCCCGCGGCTCTCGCAGCTCGCCTTCGCGGGCGAGAAACGCATCTCGCGCTTGGCTCCCCGCACCGCCATCGTGGCGTTCTCGGCCGAGGAGGTCTACGCCGTCGCCGAGCTGCTGCGGCGCCAGCGCGGCGGGGCCGCGGTGGTGCTGGGCGCGCTCTCGCCCCGCACCCGCAACGCCCAGGTCGAACTCTACCAGTCGGGGGACGTCGACTATCTGGTGGCCACCGACGCGGTGGGCATGGGGCTCAACCTCGACGTCGACCACGTCGCCTTCGCGTCGAACCGGAAATTCGACGGCACGCGCTTCCGCGGCCTCACCCCGGCCGAGATGGCGCAGATCGCCGGGCGCGCCGGGCGCCACCTGCGCGACGGCACCTTCGGCTCGACCGGCCGCTGCCCGCCCTTCGAGCCCGAGATGGTGGAGGCGCTGGAGAGCCACACCTTCGAGCCGACGCGGGTGCTGCAATGGCGCAACCCCGACCTCGATTTCTCCTCCGTGGAGGCCCTGCAGGCGAGCCTCGCCGAGCATCCGAGCGAGCGCGGCCTCGTGCGCGCCCCGCGCGGCGACGACGAGGCGGCCCTCGATCTGCTGGCCCGCGAGGACGACATCCGCGACATGGCCGCGGGCCGCGGCGGGGCGGTGGAGCGGCTCTGGGCCGTCTGCGGCGTGCCCGATTACCGCAAGACCCCGATCCAGACCCATGCCGACCTCGTCGCCCAGCTCTACCGCTTCCTGATGCGGGGCATGGCGGGGCGCATCCCGTCCGACTGGTTTTCCAAGCACGTGGCGATGGTCGACCGGGTGGACGGCGACATCGACACGCTCTCCCAGCGCATCGCCCAGGTGCGGACATGGACCTTCGTCGCCAACCGGCCCGACTGGCTGCAGGACCCGGAGCATTGGCAGGGCGAGACGCGTCGGGTAGAGGACAGGCTGTCCGACGCCCTCCACGAGCGGCTGGCGAGTCGGTTCGTGGACCGGCGCACCAGCGTCCTCATGCGGCGCCTGAGAGAGAACACCATGTTGGAAGCTGAGATCACCGCAGGCGGCGACGTCACGGTCGAGGGCCAGCACGTCGGCCACCTGCACGGGTTCCAGTTCGTGCCCGACCCCGGCGCCGAGGGCCAGGAAGCCAAGACGCTGCGCAGCGCGGCCGAAAAAGCCCTGGCAAGCGAGATCGAGGCCCGCGCCGACCGATTCTCCGCCGCAGCCGATGCCGCCCTGGTGCTCTCCAACGACGGCACCATCCGCTGGACCGGCGATCCGGTCGCCAAGCTCGTGCCGGGCGACAAGCTCTACGCGCCCGCCTTCCGCATCCTGGCCGACGAGCAGCTCACCGGCCCGGCCCGCGACAAGGTCGAGGGGCGCCTCTCGGCCTGGCTCAAGGCGCACATCGTGCGGCTGCTCGGCCCCGCCCTCGAACTGGAGACCGCCGAGGATCTGACGGGCCTCGCCCGCGGCATCGGCTTCCAGGTCTCGGAGGCGCTCGGCGTGCTGGAGCGCGCCAAGGTGCTGACCGAGATGCGCAGCCTCGACCAGGAGGGCCGCGGCGCGCTGCGCAAGCGCGGCGTGCGCTTCGGGGCCTACCACATCACCATGCCGGCCCTGCTCAAGCCCGCCCCGCGCACGCTGGCGGCCCAGCTCTGGGCGCTGAAGAACGGCGGCCTCGACCAGCGCGGCCTCGACGAGATCGCCCATCTGGCGGGTAGCGGCCGCACCTCGATGCCGGTCGATCCCGAGATCGCCAAGGGGCTCTACCGGGCCGCGGGCTTCCGGGTCTGCGGCGGCCGGGCCGTGCGCGTCGACATCCTGGAGCGCCTCGCCGACCTGATCCGCCCGGCCATCGCCTACGTGCCCGGCACCACGCCGGGCGAGCCCCCGCCCGGGGCCGCGGACCGCGACGGCTTCGTGCCCACCGTCGGCATGACCTCGCTGGTCGGCTGCTCGGGCGAGGACTTCGCCTCGATCCTGAAGTCGCTCGGCTACGTGGTGGACCGCCGGCCCGGCCCGGCCATCACCGTGCCGCTGCGCCCCGCCGCCCCGACCGTGCCGCTGCGGCCGGCGGGCGAGACCGCACCCGCCGCGGAGGTCGCTGCTGAGACGACCCCCGACGGTGAGGCGACCGACGTCGCATCCGCACCGGCTATCGAGGCCGCGGCGAGCGGGACCGCTGCCGACGAGACGGTGTCTCAGGAGAACGAGGCCCAGACCCAGGAGCTTGCGGGCCAAGAGGCCGAGGGCCAGGAGGCCGAGAGCCACGAGGTCGAGCACCAAGAGGCTGAGAGGCAGGAGTTTGAGAGTCACGAGCTTGAGAGCCACGAGGTCGAGTCCCGGGAGGTAGAGACCCAGGAGGCCGAGGCGGCGTCCGAGCCGGCGCCCGCGGAAGCGGCCGCCGAGGAAGCGACCGCGCCTACCGAGCAGGACGCCCCGCCGGAAACCGCTCAGGAGCCCGAGCCGATCGCCGCCGAGGCGGCCCCGCTCGCCACGGCGGAGCCGGCGTCCGACGAGGCGACCGCCGCCGAGGCAATGCCTGCCGCAGCGGCATCGGACGATGTCGCCGAGGCACCGCAGGATGCTGCCGCCGAGGCCGCGCAATCCGCCGGACCGGAGGCCGGGGAAGCCGCTCCCGCGGCCGCCGCCGAGCCGGTGCTCATCGAGGTCTGGCGGATGCACCGCCACCAGCGCGGCGCCGTCCGTCACCAGGGCCGCGGCCGTCCCCAGGCCCATGGCGGCCAGCAGCAGCGGGGAGGGCCGCAGCAGCGCGGCGGCGAGGACCGCCCGCCGCGGCGCGACGGCCAGGATCAGGGGCCCCGCCCGCAGGGCCGCTCCTCCCCGCGCTGGGGCGAGCAGCGCCATGCCGATGGCGCCCGGCAGGAGGGCCGCCCGCCGCGCCACGGCGGCAACGGCCGCGGGCCCGAGGGCGAGCGCAGCGGACGGCCGCCGCAGGAGCGGCGCGACGGCTACCGCGGCGCCCCCGATGCCCGTCCGCCCCGCCGCGAGCGGGCGCCGGATCCGGATTCCCCCTTCGCCAAGCTCCTCGCCCTGAAGGCGCAGATGGAGGCGCGGGACGGCGACAAGCGCTGACCCCGCGCCGACCCGCCCATGCGCGCCGACCGCCAGCGTCTCGACAAGTGGCTGTGGTTCGCGCGCTTCGCCAAGACGCGCAGCCTCGCCGCCCGCCTGATCGCGGACGGCTACGTGCGGGTGAACGGCCAGCGCGCCGAGGCCGCCGCCAAGCTCATCGCGGTGGGCGACGTCGTGACGGTGGCGGCCGCGCACGCGACCCTGGCGGTGCGGGTGCTCGGCCTCGGCGAACGCCGCGGCCCCGCCCCGGAGGCGCGCCTGCTCTACGCCGACCTCTCGTCCGACCCGCCGGTGGGAAGCGTGACGCCGGGGTGACGTTCGCGGCGCGAATGGCACGGGCGGCGTCGCGGCGCCCGCCCGCGTCCCGGCAGGGCCTTGCCAGCGTCCCGGGCAGGGGCTAGAGCGCGCCGCAACGCGCTCAGGGCCCCGCACCCCGCTCCGCTCACGCCCAAGGACCGACCGTCCCATGACCTACGTCGTCACCGACAACTGCATCAAGTGCAAGTACATGGACTGCGTGGAGGTGTGCCCGGTCGACTGCTTCTACGAGGGCGAGAACATGCTCGTCATCCATCCCGACGAGTGCATCGATTGCGGCGTCTGCGAGCCGGAATGCCCCGCCGAGGCGATCAAGCCCGACACCGAGCCGGGCCTCGAAACGTGGCTGAAGCTCAACGCCGACCTCGCCAAGACCTGGCCGAACATCACCCAGAAGAAGCCCGCCCCCGACGACGCCAAGCAGTGGGACGGGGTCGCGGGCAAGTACGAGGCGCATTTCTCGCCCAATCCCGGATCGGGCGACTGATCCCCGCCCGGATCGGCCGGCTGCTGGTCAGGCCGCTGGTCCCCGGATGCGGCAGCTTCGCCGCGGCGCCGCAGACCTGATGAAATACCATGCACGGTGCGCTGCCATGCGCGCCGCGCACCTGAATTTTTTTGATTTTCGAGCCCTCCCGTGCTAGGGTCTCCGTCACCGTCGCTTACGTTCGACGTGCGGCACCTGCCCGCCGAGCGGGACTTTTTCTCGAAGGGGTGGAGCCGCATGCGGTCAGGCGTGGAGGGTTTTTCCCGGTCCGCGCTCTGCTCGGGCGTTTCTTAGCTATCGGTTGACAGGGACTGGCGGGCGCCTCTCGGGGCGTCCGGCGGGCACGTATTTTCAGCCGGGCGCCCTGACCCGGACGAATGACCGGCCCGCGGCGAAATGACCGCGGACGGTGACCTGGAGGCCACCCCCGCATGACGACCGCCAAGAAGACGACAGCCGCCCGGCAGGGCTTCAAGACCGGCGAAGCGATCGTGTACCCGGCCCACGGTGTCGGCCGCATCACGGCCATCGAGGAGCAGGAGATCGCCGGCTACAAGCTCGAGCTGTTCGTGGTGTCGTTCGAGAAGGACAAGATGGTTCTTCGGGTCCCGACCGCCAAGGCGAACGCGGTCGGCATGCGCAAGCTCGCCGAGCCGGATCTCGTCAAGAAGGCGCTCGACGTGCTCACCGGCCGCGCCCGCGTGAAGCGCACGATGTGGTCGCGCCGCGCCCAGGAATACGAGGCGAAGATCAATTCGGGCGACCTGATCGCCGTCACCGAGGTGGTGCGCGACCTCTTCCGCTCCGAGGCCCAGCCTGAGCAGTCCTATTCCGAGCGCCAGCTCTACGAGGCGGCCCTCGACCGGGTGGTGCGCGAGATCGCGGCGGTGAACCGGATCACCGAGACCGAGTCCCTGAAGCTCATCGAGCAGAGCCTCGCCAAGTCGCCGCGGCGCGCCAAGAACGCGGATGCCGACGGCGAGGGCGACGCCGAGGACCTGCAGGACGAGGCCGAGGCCGCCTGACGCCTCGCACCCTGACCGTTTCTGGAAAGCCCGGCCCTCGCGCCGGGCTTTTTCGTTGCCGATCCGCCACAGGCGGCCGGACGCCCGGTTCTCATTGCCGCGAGGCGGGAACCATCCGGTGTTTCGCGCCGTTGTCGCAGGCCCTGCGAGGACGGTGGCTGGCTGCGCGCGCCGGTATGCCCCTTCCGTGGGTCAGGGCACGCGACTGGAGCGGCGGAGGCAGGCATGGCGGAAATCGCAGGCATACGTCGACAGTTCGTGCGGATGGCGATGGATGCGCCCTTCCTCGAGCGGGAAGAGGAGCGGGGCCTCGCGGTCCGCTGGAAGGACGAACGCGACGAGCAGGCCCTGCACCGCCTGATCTCGGCCCATATGCGCCTCGTCATCGCCCTGGCGGGCCGCTTCCGCCACTACGGGCTGCCGATGGCCGACCTCGTCCAGGAGGGTCATGTCGGCCTGATGGAGGCCGCCGCCCGCTTCGAGCCGGAGCGGGACGTCCGCTTCTCCACCTACGCCACGTGGTGGATCCGCGCCTCGATCCAGGATTACATCCTGCGCAACTGGTCGATCGTCCGCGGCGGCACCTCCTCGGCCCAGAAGGCCCTGTTCTTCAACCTGCGCCGGTTGCGCGCCCGGTTGATGCAATCGACCGACGAGCATGTCGGCGACGAGATCCACCGGCGCATCGCCACCGCCATCGGCGTCTCCCGCGAGGACGTGGCGCTGATGGATGCCCGCCTGTCGGGCCCCGACATGTCCCTCAACGCGCCGATCACCGACGAGGGCGACGCCTCCGCCGAGCGGGTCGACTTCCTGGTCGACACCTCGCCTCTGCCGGACGAGGCGGTCTCCGACGCCGTGGACGGCGAGCGCCGTCTGACGTGGCTGCGTCAGGCCCTCACGGTGCTCTCCGAGCGCGAGCTGCGCATCCTGCACGAGCGGCGCCTGTCGGAGGACCAAGCCACCCTGGAGGCCCTCGGGCACCGCCTCGGCATCTCGAAGGAGCGCGTGCGCCAGATCGAGAACCGCGCCCTGGAAAAGCTGCGCCGCGCGCTCGCCGAGCGCTTCCCGCAGCCCTCCCCTTCCGGCATGAGCGCCTTCGTGTAGCTACGCGCCGAGCACCAGCACGGGGCGCAGCCGCATCCCGTGCTCCGCCGCCCAGGCGAACCGGGTCCCGTCCGGGAGCACGCACGAGGCCGCCCGCAGGGAAAGGCCGCGGTGGTCGAGCCGCCAGCCCTCGCCGTCCGGGAGCACGTTCACGCGCTGCGGCGCGGCCGACAGCCCCTCCCCGCTCGCCTTCAGGCAGGCCTCCTTCACGGCCCAGAGTTCGAGCGCCCGCGCCGGCCGCGCGGGGGCGTCCAGGCCGCGGAAGGCGGCGAGTTCGTCCGGGTGCATCACGTGCGGCGCGAGGCTGTCCCAGTTCACCGGCCGCGCCGCCCCCTCGACGTCGACGCCGATCCGGCCGCCCCGCCCGAGCGCGGCCGCCACCCAGCCGGCCCCGTGGCTGAGGTTCAGGTCGAGCCCCTCGGCTCCCGGCAGGAACGGCCGATCGAACCCGTCACGGGCCAGGACGAGACTTTCGGGCAGGCGGCCGAGCAATCCGCCGAGCAGGTGACGCAGGAGACCGTGCGCCGCCTCGCGCTCCAGCCGGTCCTGCGGCTGCTGGAAGCGGGCGATGCGGGCCGTCTCCTCGGGCGGCAGCGCGCGCCGCGCCGCCGGCAGCGCCGCGACGGCCTCCGCCCGCACCGCGACGGCGAGGCCCTCCCGTTCGGCGAGGCGGAGATCCCCCAGCGCCGCGAGGGCCTCCACGTCGATGCGGCCCGCCGCCTCCTGCATCACCCTGCCCGCTCCCGGCGCCCGTCGAGGGACCGCCCGGCTCTTCTCCGCCGGAAGCTCATGGCGAGGCAAGGCCGCGCAGGCGGGGCAGGTGCTGGCCGGCTCAGCGCGTCACCACCACGGTCGTGCCCACCTGCACCCGACCGTAGAGGTCGACCACGTCCTGATTGAACATCCGGATGCAGCCGTAGGACGCGAAGGTGCCGATCGAACTCGGGCGGTTAGTGCCGTGGATGGCGTACTCGCCCCGGTCGAGCGTGAGCGCCGCCGCCCCCATCGGATTGCGCGGCGAGCCGCCCGCGATCACGGCGGGCAGACGCGGATTGTCGCGCTTCACCTCGGACGGTGGCGACCATGCGGGCTGGACGTACTTGCCCTCGATGCGCGCGTAGCCGGTCCACTGCTTGCCGGCCCTGCCCACCGCGACCGGGTAGCGGATCGCCGTCCCGTCGCCGTTGACGTAGTAGAGCCGGCGCTCGCCCGTGCGCACCACGATGGTGCCGGGCGAGGCGCCGACCTCGAACGGCACCACCTCGCGGGCCGTCGCCGGGCCGCACGCCATCGTTGCCGCGACGCCCATCGCCGCGACCCAACCAGTACTCTGCTTGATCATCCCTGCGGCCCTCGAAGCGTGACCTTGAAGCGGAAAGATAATCCGCGGCCAATCCTGTCGTTCCGGTTGGCGCGGATGATTGCCCGCGGGTGAACGACCGCGTTTCGCGAGAGAGGCTTAAGGACCGGCGCACAGACCGCCGCGAAACCCGCGCGATGCCTTCACGGAGCGTTGAGCTTGGCCAGCCGCATGGTCGGATCGGCCGCGTTGACACACGAACAGATAGTGAACAAATTGCTGACAATGGCGCTTCACCAGGGGACGGACCGGATGACCACCTACCGCTTCCACTGCACCAACGGCCTGGAATTCTACCTCGACACCAGCGGCCAGAGCGTTCCTGCGGGCGAGTCGCTCCGCAGCCGGGCCGAGCAGGTGGCGCAGGGCCTGCGGCGGCGCGGCGGCGACTGGTCGGACTGGACCGTCAGCGTCCACGATCTCGACGGCCGCCAGGTGCTCCTGCTGCCGGTCGAGGCCGCCCTGCCGCTCGCGGCCTGAGCGGCGCGCGGGACCCGATGACGTCCCGCGCGTTGGTGCGGCATCCCGTAACCCGCGCGAGACCGAGGTGCCGCTCCGGCCGGAGCCTCGCGACACGCCGAGCGCCGAGGTGCCTTTGTCCCCCGCTACTCCACCCCAGGATCTCGCCCAGACTCCCGCCCAGGATTTCGCCCTCGTGTTAGGGGGCGGCAACGCGCTCGGCGCCTATCACGGCGGCGCCTGCGAGGCGCTCTTCGCCCGCGGCCTCAGCCCGTCCCGGATCGTCGGAGCCTCGGTCGGCGCGGTGACGGGCGCCATCCTGGCCGGCAACCGGCCGGAGGACAGGCTGGCGAAGCTGCGAGCCTTCTGGGACGAGGCGGTCATGCACACCGCGCGGGCGCCTCACGCCCCCCTGCGGCTGCGCCAGGTCTATAACGGCCTGCACTCGGTCCTGGCGCTCGCCGCCGGGCGGCCGACCATTTTTCGGCACCGCTTCCCCGGCCTGTGGTCGGTGCTGCCCTGGATGCCCAACGATGTCGCCCTCTACGACCTCGGCCCCTTGCGCGAGACGCTCCTGCGGATGGTGGATTTCGAGCGCCTGAACCGCGCCGACCCGCCGCTCGCGGTCTGCTGCGTCGATATCGAGACCGGCGAGGAGGTGGTGTTCGACACCGCCCGCGGGCCGCTCGCGCCCGAGCACCTGCTCGCGAGCGCCTCCATCACGCCGGCCTTCCCGCCGGTGGAGATCGACGGGCGCCTGCTCTGCGATCCCGGCTACACCAACAACCTGCCGGTGGACCTCGTCCTCGCCGAGCCGACCGCGCAGGATCGGCTCTGCGTGGCCGTCGAGCTGTTCAGCCTGCGGGCGCCGCGTCCGCGCTCCCTCGACGCAGTGCTGGAGCGCACCCACGACCTCGTCTTCGCCAGTTCCAGCCGCCGCACCATCGCGGCCCTGGAGCGCACCTACGCGCTGCACGCCCGGCTCGATCCGGAGGGGTCCCGCGCCACGCTCTTGCACGTGGCCTACGAGGCTCAGGCCGACGAGGTCGCGGGCAAGACCCTGGACTTTTCGCCGGCCTCGGTCGGCGACCGCTGGGCCGCCGGCGCCCGCGACATGGAGCAGGCTCTCGTGCGCCTCGACGCCGCGCCGCCGGGCGGCCGCTTCCGGTATCTCTCGGCGCACGCGGAGGCCCGGACGGCCTGAGCGCCGGCCCGCCTCACGCCTCCTCGGCCAGCCCGAGCTGCGAGCGGAGCGTGCGCCCCGCATAGGCGCCCGGCATCAGCCCGCGGCGGCGCAGTTCCGGCACGAGGTCGTCCACGACCTCGTCGAGGCAGGCGGTGAGGGGCGGGATCAGCAGAGCGAAGCCGTCGCAGGCGTCCTCCTGCCACCACGCCTCCAGGGTGTCGGCGACCGCGCAGGGTGGACCGAGAACACGCAGGGGCGCCGACGCGGCCTCCGGACCGGGACGGGCGGCACCGGCCTCGATGCGCCGCGCCTTGTCGGCAGCCTCGGCCTCGCTCGCGGCCAGCACCAAAGCCGCCTTCTGCAGCACCCGCAGCGCATCCGGCGCCCGGCCGAGGGCGGTCGCCTGCGCGGTCAGCTCCGCGCGGATCGCACGCGCCGCGTCGCGCTCCGGCGCGTCCATCACCACGAGGTCGGCCTGCGCCGCGGCGAGGCGGCGCGCCTCGGGGCTCGCCGCGTCGAGCACGATCACCGGGTGCCCGCGCCCGGGCTGCGGCGTCTCGGCCGGCGCCGCCCAATGTCGCCACAGGCCGGTGACGACCTGCAGGAACTCGGCGGCGCGCGCCACCCGGGCCTCCGCCTCCGCCCCGTCCTCGGCGCCGCCCGGCGCCGCGGCGAACCAGCCGGCGCGCCCGCCGGTGAGCCGGTCGAGAGACGCGAACTTGCGGGCGACGTGGGCGGGCTCGACCAGGCCCGCGGGCGCGGGGGCGATGAGGCCGAGATGCTCGGTGGCCATGGCCAGTGCCGGCAGCAGGGTGAGCGGATCGATCCCCGCCGGGGCCGCCCCCGGCGCCTCCGCCACCAGGGCGGCGTCGAACACGCCCCGCTCCAGCGTCCGGGCCACGCGGGCGAGGTGATGCAGCGTGAAATCCGCGTCCGGCCCGCCGGGGCCGCGCCGCCCGGCCCCGGCCTCCAGGCCGGCCGGCCGCAGGATCGCGACGAGGTGCAGGCGGGACGAGGTCATCGCGGCAGACCCTTGGCGGCGCGAGCCCTTGGCGGCGCGAGCCGACCGAAGCCTGCGTCCGCGGCCGTGCAGCGTCAACGGGTGAATCCCCTTGCGCAGGCCGCCGGTTCAGGCATACTTTGCGCTACAAAGTTTTCGGAGAGCATCCGGCGCCATGTCCACGATCATGCAACACGGCTTGAGGCGCCGGTCGGCGGGACCCGCTCCATGACGCCCGAGCGGGACCTCGACCGGGCGCTCGCCGACATCGTGGCGATCCGCAGCCAGATCGCGCGCGACACCCATTTCCGCGGCCTCGGCCCGGCCACCATCGCGGCCACGGGAATCCTCGCGCTCGGCGCCGCTTGCGTTCAGGCGGTCTGGTTCTCCGGCAGCGGGCCGCTCGCCTATTTCGGGCTCTGGATCGCGGTGGCGGCCGTGGCCTGCGGGCTGATCGGCGCCGAGACGGTGATGCGGGCGCGCCGGATCCATTCCGGCTTCGCGGACGCGATGATCCTCGCGGCCATCGAGCAGTTCCTGCCCGCCTTCGCGGCCGGGGCGCTGGTGGCCCTGGTGCTGGCGCGGCTCGCCCCCGAGAGCCTGTGGCTGCTGCCGGGCCTGTGGCAGGTCTTCGTGAGCGTCGGCCTGTTCGCGGCCGCCCGCACCCTGCCCCGGGGCGCCTCGCTCGCGGCGGCGTGGTACCTGCTCGCGGGCCTCGCGGTCATCGCCGCCACGGCCGGGGCGCCCTCCCTCTCGCCCTGGGCCATGGGCCTGCCCTTCGGCATCGGGCAGGTGCTGCTGGCCGCCATCCTCCACCTCGCGCCGCGGGACGCCGATGACTGAGCCGAGCGGCCGCTTCTCCTACGAGGGCCTCGACCGGGTGATCCACGAGAAGGCGCGCCTGGGCCTGCTCACCTCGCTGGCCACGCACCCCGACGGCCTCGTCTTCGCCGACCTCAAGCACCTGTGCGGCCTCACCGACGGCAATCTCAGCCGGCACCTGCAGGTGCTGCAGGAGGCCGGCCTCGTCGAGATCCGCAAGGGCTACGCCCGCAACCGCCCGCAGACCGTCTGCTGCCTGACCCCGAGCGGGCGGCGGCGCTTCCTCGATTACCTCGCGGTGCTGGAGCAGGTGGTGCGGGACGCCGCCTCCGCCGCCGAGCCGGCCCTCAGCACGCGCCCGACCTGATCCCCCTCCCGGCCGCCTCCCGCCCCGCGGGACACGGCGGCTCCGCCTGGAGACTTTGTGATGCAAAGTTCTTGTGACCGCCGTCCCGGGCTGCACGTCGCGGCGATCATGGACGGCAACGGGCGCTGGGCCAGCGCCCGGGGCCTGCCGCGCACCGCCGGGCACCGGGCGGGCGTCGAGGCGATCCGGCGGGTGGCCGAGGCCGCCCCGGACCTCGGCATCGGCACGCTGACTCTGTTCGCCTTCTCGTCCGACAACTGGCGCCGGCCGCCCGGCGAGGTGGCGGGCCTGATGGGATTGCTGCGCCGCTACCTGCGCCACGAGACCGGGCGGCTCGCCCGGACGGGAACACGGCTCACGGTGATCGGCCGGCGCGACCGCCTGCCGGCCGGGCTGCCGGCCGCGCTCGATCGGGCCGAGGCCGAGACGGCCGGGGGCGAGCGGCTGCACCTGCGCATCGCGGTGGATTACTCGGCCCGCGACGCGATTCTGGCCGCGGCCGCGGCGGGACCGGCGGACAACCGCGAGGCCTTCGGGCACCGCCTCTCGGGCGGGGTGCCGGACGTCGACCTCATGATCCGCTCAGGGGGCGAGAAGCGGCTCTCGGACTTCCTGCTCTGGGAATGCGCCTACGCGGAACTGCACTTCAGCGACCGGATGTGGCCGGATTTCGGGGCCGAGGATCTTGCCGGGGCGCTGCGCGACTTCGCGGCGCGCGAGCGGCGCTTCGGGGGCCTGGGCCCGGTGCCGGCGGCGGCCTGAGGCGGGCTGCGGCGGGAGCGCGAACCCGCTACAGAGGGGGACCGCAACGCCGCGAGACCGCCATGCCGCTCTACGCCCTCGACGACCACCGCCCCCACCTCGCCGATCCCGAGCGCGTCTGGATCGCGCCGGACGCGCACGTGATGGGCCAAGTCGAACTCGGGCTCGACGTGAGCATCTGGTTCACGGCCGTGCTGCGCGGCGACAACGAGCCGATCCGCATCGGCGCGCGCACCAACGTCCAGGACGGGGCGATGCTCCACACCGATCCGGGCTTCCCGCTCGACATCGGCGAGGACATCACCATCGGCCACCACGCCATCGTGCACGGCTGCACGGTGGGCGCGAACTCGCTCATCGGCATGGGGGCGACGCTGCTGAACGGCGCCCGGATCGGCCGCAACTGCATCGTCGGCGCCAACGCCCTCGTCACCGAGGGCAAGGTCTTTCCCGACAACAGCCTCATCGTCGGCGCCCCCGCCAAGGTGGTGCGCAGCCTGGACGAGGCGGCCGCCGAGGCGCTGCGCACCTCCGCGGCCCGCTATGTCGCCAATGCCCGCCGGTACGCCGCGGGGCTCAGGCGCATCGACGGCTGAGGCGGGGACCCGGCGGCCGGGCCGGCCGGCTCAGCGGTCGGCCTTGCCGCCCGAGACGGTGAGTTCGAGGTAGCGCCGCGTGGTCGGCTTCACGAGGTCGGCGACGGTCTGGGCCATCGCCAGCTCCTCCTTGAGGGATTGCTGGAAGCCGGTGATCGGCCCGGTCTGGCCGGCGGCCTCCGCGATGGTGATGAGGGAATCGTAGGCCGCCGCCTCGTAGTTCTCGAAGGCCCGGTTGGCGAAGGCGTTCTTCAAGATCTCGTCCTGGGCGGGCGCATGGGCGAGGGCCGCCAGGTTCCCCATCAGGCCCAGCACGCCCTCCTTGAGCGCCGAGGGGCTCTCGCCGAGGGCGGAGAGGGCTTCTTCCAGGCGGTCGCGCTGGCCGTGGGTCTCGGTGATGTGCCGGCGCAAAGCCGCGTCCATCTCGGGGTAGCGCTCCAGGCGCTCGACCTGCCGCTCCATGATCTGCAGGGCCTGCAGTTCGAGGGCGTGCGTGTTCTTGAGCGCGGTCACGTAGAGCGAGCGGAGATCCTCGGCCATCCGGTCAGCCTCCTGGGTCTGGGGTGAAGTGCTGGCCCAACGCACCGCCGCGAGGCTGGTTCTGACGAATACCCCTACTGAGACAAAGTATCTGCGCCGCGCGCGAACCCGCCGGCGCCCTCCCCTGCCGGGGAGGCGCGACGGGTCGGCCGCCCCGAACGCCCCTCAGGCGGCGTCGCCGGCCGCGGCGTAGCGCTCGTGCAGGGCCCGCTCGTGGGCGACGAGGTCGCGCGCACGCTTGAGGGCGCGGTGGTACTGCTTGGCGGCGACCTCGTCCTGAATGGCCAGGATGTACGGCGCCGAACTTGGCATCGCCTTCAGGATCTCGGTGGATTGCCGCACCAGCAGGTCCTCCACCTCCAGCGGATTGTCGGCGAGGTAGATCACCTGGAGGGTGACGCAGAGGCGCTTGCAGGCGGTGTCCGCCTCGCTCTCGCGGATGATCTCGCTCTCGCGCAGGAAGCGGCAATGCGTCTCGATCAGGATGTCGGCGGCCCGGTCGCCGTTGCGGATCGCCGCGCCGTTGATGATCAGGCGCTCGTGGGGCTTGAGGTTGATGCGCAGCGGCATGGCGGGTCCTCTCTCAGACGGCGCCATCCTGCATCACGATTCGTTAAGGTTCTCGCAAAGGCACGGGTGTTTGGGAGATCGGTTTAAGGCCGCCGCAAGATTTGGGGGCGCAGGGTCGGCCCGTCGTCAAAATGACGTACGCGAAAGATCGAAAAAGGATCGACCCCATGGCCTCCAGCATCACGCTGTCCGCCGCGACGCGCCAGAACCTGCTCTCGCTCCAGGACACCGCCAACCTCCTCTCCACCACCCAGTCCCGCCTGTCGACCGGCAAGAAGGTCAACTCGGCGCTCGACAACCCGACTAACTTCTTCACCTCGCAGAGCCTGACGGCGCGGTCCTCGGACCTGTCCAACCTGCTCGACGGCATCTCGAACGGCGTCCAGACCATCCAGGCCGCCAACCAGGGCATCACCTCGATCCAGAAGCTGGTCGACTCGGCGAAGTCCACGGCCAACCAAGCGCTCGCCGACAAGAGCGCCACCACGAGCGGCCAAGCGGCGGCGGCGGCGTCCGTCAGCGGCAGCAAGACCTTCCAGGGCCTTGCCGGGACGGCGGACGGCACGCAGGATTTCTCCAGCGTCGCCAAGGACGGCTCCATCGACCTCTCGCTCGACGGCGGCAAGACCTATACCACGATCCGTCTGGATTCCGAGACCCTCGCGAGCACGGCGAGCGATCTGACGAAGGTCACGGCGGATCAGGTCGTCAAGGCGATCAACAACCAGATCACCGGCAACTCGGCTCTCAAGGGCCAGGTCTCCGCGTCGGTGGCGTCCGACGGCCGCATCACCTTCTCGACCACCAGCACCGGAGCGACCCAGCAGCTCAACGTGCGGGGTTCGGGCAGCGCGACCTACGACATCGGCTTCGGCAAGGGCAGTTCCCAGACGGGCGCCAGCGTCTCCGGCACGGCCGCCACCTTCACGGCTGGTGCCGTCACCGTGGGCGCCAACCAAGCCACCTTCACCATCAACGACGGCAACCAGTCCCTCGACATCACGATCGACTCCAGCAGCCTGGACGCGGCCGGCGTCGCGCTCGGGGCCGCCGCGACGACCGACGACCGGTTGGCCGAGGCGATCCAGCGCAAGCTCAACGACGCCGGCATGGCCGTCGACGTGAGCCTCGCGGGTAGTCCGAACACCAACCTGAAGTTCACCTCCCGCGACGTCGGCTCGACATCGACGCTCACGATCGTGAACAAGACCTCGACCCTCGACATCGGCTTCGGCACGGCTGCCGGCGGCAACGGCACCAGCGTCGCCGGGACCGGGACGGCCGCGACCGGCCTCTCCTCCGTCGGCTCTGACGCCACGGACGGTTCGGCCAAGGCCGCACTCACCGGCTCCAAGGTCATCGCTGCAGCCACCGGCGGCCCGCCGGCGACCGCAGGCGGTCTCGACTTCAGTGCCGCCAACGATGCCTCGTTCACGCTGCAGCTCGGCTCCGGCCCGGCCAAGAAGATCACGCTGAACAACTCGACCATCCTGTCGACCTCGGCGGGCAAGGCGTTCACCAGCGCCCAGGACGTCGCCGACACGATCAACGCGGCCATCAAGGCGGATACCGGCCTCGCCGGCAACGTTCTGGCCAGCGTGGACGCCAACAACAAGCTCGTCGTCAGCACCACGGCGGCGGGCTCGACTCAGAAGCTCACGATCACCGCAGCGCAGGGCACGACCGTCGCCAACAACCTCGATATCGGCTTCGGCACCCAGACCTCGACGATCAACGGCACGGCCACCAACACGGCGGTCGCGCTGACCTCGTCGGGCAAGGACAGCACGGGCTCGACCAACTCCACCCGGCAGTCCCTGGCGCGGCAGTTCAACGAGCTCTTGAACCAGATCACCCAGCAGGCCAAGGACTCGAGCTACAACGGCGTCAACCTGCTCTGGCGGAGCGGCGACGATGCCAGCGAGAACACCCTGCGGGTGACGTTCAACGAGAACGGCTCGTCGAACCTCGACATCAAGGGCGTCAAGCTCGACGCGGACGGCCTCGGCCTCACCTCGGTGACCGGCGGCTTCCAGTCGGACGACGAGATCAAGGCGACCCTGAGCGCGATCACCTCGGCGACCAGCACGCTGCGCTCCCAGGCCTCGACCTTCGGCTCGAACCTCTCGGTGGTGCAGAACCGTCAGGATTTCTCGAAGAACCTGATCAACATCCTCGACACCGGCTCGGCGAACCTGACCAACGCCGACCTGAACGAGGAGGCGGCGAACTCCCAGGCCCTGTCGACCCGCAACTCGCTGGCGATCTCGGCCCTCTCGCTCGCCAACCAGTCCCAGCAGGGCATCCTGCAGCTCCTGCGCTGATCGGTTCGGACGAATCTTGAGACACGAGCGGCCGGGGCGCGAGCCCCGGCCGTTCCTCGTCGTGCGGCAGGCGCTGGATCGTGCGGCGAAGCCGATGGCGGCCCGGCGCGGGCGCGCCGCTTCCCTCATCGGACGATCGGCCGGATCCGCAGATTAGAGGGCGCCCGCGAACATCTCGTCGAAGGAATAGCCGGAGCCGCGCACGGTGCGGATCGGGTCGGGGCTGCGCGCGCGGTTGATGGCCTTGCGCAGGCGGCCGATATGGACGTCGACCGTGCGCTCGTCGATGTAGACGTCGTGACCCCAGACGCCGTCGAGGAGCTGCTCGCGGGAAAACACCCGGCCGGGGCTCTGCATCAGGAATTCGAGCAGCTTGAACTCGGTCGGGCCGAGGTGGAGTTCGCGGCCCTCCCGGCGCACCCGGTGGCTGACGCGGTCGAGCTCGATGTCGCCCGCCACCAGGAGATGCGCGACGTGGGCGGGCTTGGCGCGCCGCAGCAGGGCGCGGACCCGCGCCAGCAGCTCGGGCACGGAGAACGGCTTGACGATGTAGTCGTCGGCGCCGGTGGCGAGCCCCCGCACCCGGTCGCCCTCCTCGCCCCGGGCGGTGAGCATGATCACCGGCAGGCGCTCGGTCTCGCGCCGTGCGCGGATGCGACGGCACAGCTCGATGCCGGACAAGCCCGGCACCATCCAGTCGAGCAGGACGAGGTCCGGCACCTGCTCGCGCAGGCGCAGGTCGGCCTCGTCGCCGCGGGCGACGGCATCGACCTCGAAGCCCTCGGCTTCGAGGTTGTAGCGCAGGAGGAGCGTCAGCGGCTCCTCGTCCTCGACGATCAGGATGCGGGTGGACATGCCTGCTTCTCGGGGCGGGGCGGTCTCACGCCTCCGACCCGGCCGACACCGTGGCGTAGTTCGAGGCGTCGTTCTTCGGACGGTCGGTGGGCAGCGTCTCGCCGGTGACGAGATAGTGGATCGTCTCGGCGATGTTGGTGGTGTGATCGCCGATCCGCTCGACGTTCTTGGCGCAGAACAGGAGATGCGTGCAGAAGCTGATGTTGCGCGGATCCTCCATCATGTAGGTCAGGAGTTCGCGGAACAGCGAGGTGTAGAGCGCGTCGATGCCGCCGTCCCGCTGCCAGACGTCGTGGGCGGCCTTGGTATCCTGCGTGGCGTAGGCGTCGAGCACATCCTTGAGCTGCTCCTGCACGAGCTCGCTCATGTGCTGCACGCCGACGACGATCTTCTGCGGCTGCACTTGGTCGCTGATGGCGACCACGCGCTTGGCGATGTTCTTGGCGAGGTCGCCGATGCGCTCGAGGTCGCCCGAGACGCGGATGGCCGAGATGGTCTCGCGCAGATCGATCGCCATCGGCTGGCGCCGGGCGATGAGCAGGATCGCCTTCTCCTCGATCTCGCGCTGGAGCACGTCGAGGCGCTGGTCGGCCGCGATCACGGCCTGGGCCAGGGTCGCGTCGCGGCGCACGAGCGCGATGCCGGCATCCGCCATCATCTTCTCGGCGATGCCGCCCATCTCGGCGATGCTGCGGCGCAGGTTCTGCAGGTCCGTGTCGTAGGACGTCACGATATGGTCGGACATGGCATGGTCCCGGTACGCGAGAGGGGGATCAGCCGAAGCGGCCGGTGATGTAGTCCTGGGTCTGGCGCTTCGTCGGGTTCATGAACAGGCGGTTGGTGGGCCCGTACTCGATCAGCTCGCCGAGATACATGAAGGCGGTGAACTGCGAGATGCGCGCCGCCTGCTGCATGTTGTGGGTGACGATCGCAATGGTGAACTCGGAGCGCAGCTGCTCGATCAGCTCCTCGATGCGCCCGGTCGAGATCGGATCGAGGGCCGAGGTCGGCTCGTCGAACAGGATCACCTCGGGGCGCTGGGCCACCGTGCGGGCGATGCAGAGGCGCTGCTGCTGCCCGCCCGACAGGCCCATGCCGGATTGCCGGAGCTTGTCCTTCACCTCGTCCCACAGGGCCGACTTCCGCAGGGCCTCCTCGACGCGGTTGTCGATCTCGGACTTGGGCAGCCGCTCGTAGAGGCGGATGCCGAAGGCGATGTTGTCGTAGATCGACATCGGGAAGGGCGTCGGCTTCTGGAACACCATGCCGACCCGGGCGCGCAGCTCGTTGAGGTCGATCGACGAGTCGAGGATGTTGCGCCCGTCGAGCAGGATCTCGCCCTCCGCGCGCTGCTCCGGATAGAGGCTGTAGATCCGGTTGAAGGTGCGCAGCAGCGTGGACTTGCCGCAGCCCGACGGCCCGATCAGGGCCGTGACCTGCCGGTCGTGGAAGTTGAGGTCGATGTTCTTCAGCCCCTGGAACGAGCCGTAGTAGAAGTTGAGGTTCTTGACGGCGACGCGGATCGGGGCGGTCTCGTCGGCCTTGCTGGACCCGACGACGGGCGCGGCGGTGGCGGTGGCACTCATCGGTGTTCTCCGGCAGGGGTCGGCGGCATGGGGAGGTTCAGCGGGCCTTGCCGCCGCGCAGGAAGACGCGGGCCGTGATCGACAGGGCGAGGATCGTGACCGTGATGAGGAGCGCCCCGGCCCAGGCGAGCTGGCGCCAGTTCTCGTAGGGCGAGAGGGCGAACTGGTAGATCATCACCGGCAGGTTGGCGACGCCGCCCATCAGGTTGGGGCTGAACCAGGAATTGTTGTTGAGCGCGGTGAAGAGCAGCGGCGCGGTCTCGCCGGCGATGCGGGCGAGCGCCAGCAGGATGCCGGTGACGATGCCGGCCTGCGCGGCCCGCCACGTCACGTGCCGGATCACCAGCGAGGGTGGGGCACCGAGCGCCGCGCCGGCCTCGCGCAGGGGGCCGGGCACGAGGCGCAGCATGTCCTCGGTGGTGCGCACGATCACCGGGGTGGCGATGATGGCGAGCGCCACGCCCCCGGCCCAGCCCGAGTAGCCGCCCATCGTGCGCACCATCACGGTGTAGACGAACAGGCCGATCAGGATCGAGGGCGCCGAGAGCAGGATGTCGTTGAGGAAGCGGATCAGGTCGGCGAGCTTCGAGGTCTTGCCGTACTCGGCGAGGTAGGTGCCCGCCATCACGCCGACGGGCGTGGCCACGGCGATGCCGAGCGCGGTCATCACCAGGCTGCCGAGGATGGCGTTGGCGATGCCGCCGCCTTCCGAGCCGGGACCCGGCGTCGGCTCGGTGAACAGCGCCAGCGAGAAGCCGCGCAGGCCCTCGACGATCAGCATGATCAGGATCGAGCCGAGCACGACCGCGCCGAGCAGGGTCGAGAGCGCGCACAGCAGCTTGAGCGCCCGGTCGGCGTTGCGGCGGCTGGCGCGCACGCGGCCCCAGGCCAGCGCGGCCGGCGCGGCGGCGCCGTGGGCCGCCGGAGCGAGGTTGGTGCGGGCATCCATGACGGGGCTCCTCGGGACTCAGGCCACCTTCACGCGGCGCACCAGCAGCCGGGCGATGATGAGGACGATGAAGGTGACGACGAACAGGATGCAGCCGAGCGCCAGCAGCGCGTGGAGCTGCATCCCGTCCGCCTCGTTGAACTCGTTGGCGATGCGCGAGGCGATGGTCGAGCCCGGATCGAAGATCGAGGCCGAGAGCCGGTTGGCGTTGCCGATCACGAAGGTCACCGCCATCGTCTCGCCGAGCGCGCGGCCGAGGCCCAGCATGATCGCGCCGATGATCGAGACGGAGGCCTGCGGGAGCAGCACGTGGCGCACGACCTCCCAGGTGGTGCAGCCGATGCCGTAGGCGCTCTCGCGCAGAACGGTCGGGATCTGGTCGAGCATGTCGCGGGTGATCGAGGCCACGAAGGGCACGATCATGATGGCCAGGATGATGCCGGCCGTGAGCACGCCGACGCCCGAGGGCACCTGGGCGTACAGGAGCGTGCCGACGATCGGCAGCCCCTCGACGAGGTTCGACACCGGCACCTGGACGAAGCGCGCGAAGAGCGGGGCGAAGACGAACAGGCCCCACATCCCGTAGATGATGCTCGGCACGGAGGCGAGCAGCTCGATCGTCATCGCGACCGGCCGGCGCGCCCAGCCCGGGCAGAGCTGGGTGAGGTAGATGGCGATGCCGAGCGAGATCGGCACGCCGATGAGCAGCGCCAGCACCGCCGAGACCAGCGTGCCGATGATGGCCACCAGGGCCCCGTACTCCTCGCGCCCGACGTTCCAGGCGCTCGACGTGATGAAGCCCGGCCCGAAGGTCTGGAAGGCCGGCCAGCCGCCGTAGATGATCGAGGCCAGGATGCCGGCGAGCACCAGCAGGACGAGGAGCGCGGAGGCATAGGCGGAGAGGTGGAAGATGCGGTCCGCGATCGGACTCGGGGCGCTGCGCGCGCGCCTCGGCTCGGCGGCGAGTGCGACGTTCTCAGACAACGCGACCATCCGGGTTTCCCTTCAGTGAGCTGCCTGTAGCGCGCGAAGCGGGCCGGCGCGAGCGGGAGGTGGGCGGAACAGGGGGGCGGGACGGGGTGGACGGGGCGGGCGATGCCCGCCCCGCCGATGGATTCGCATGGCGATCCGCGCGGCGCCGGGCGGTGGGGGAGGATCCCCGCACCGCGCAGCGCCCGGCCGGCTCACATGCCGAGGACCGGCTTGCCGTCCTTGCCGGTGATCTTCTTCCACTCGTCCTTGACGAGGCCGACCACGGCCTCGGGCAGCGGCACGTAGTCGAGGTCGCTCGCCTGCTTGGCGCCGTTCTTGTAGGCCCAGGTGAAGAACTTCAGCACCTCGGCGGTGCGGGCCGGGTCGCTGGGGCTCTTGGGCACGAGGATGAAGGTCGCGGCGGTGATCGGCCACGCCTTCTCGCCGGCCTGGTTGGTCAGCGCGATGCCGAAGCCGGGCGCCGACTTCCAGTTGGCGTTGGCGGCCGCGGCCTGGAACGACTCGTCGTCCGGCATCGGGAACTTGCCGTCCTTGTTCTGGATCAGCGCCACCGGCAGGTTGTTCTGCTTGGCGTAGGCGTACTCGACGTAGCCGATCGCGTTCGGCACCTGCTTGACGACGGCGGTGACGCCCTCGTTGCCCTTGCCGCCCTGGCCGGCCGGCCAGCTCACCGTGGTGGCGGCGCCCAGCTCCTTCTTCCAGTCGGCCGAGACGTCCGACAGGTAGGTGGTGAAGATGTTCGTCGTGCCGGACGCGTCCGAACGGTAGACCGGGGTGATCGCCGCGTCGGGCAGCTTCACGCCCTCGTTGAGCTTGGCGATCTTCGGGTCGGACCACTTGCGGATCTTGCCCTGGTAGATCTCGGCCAGGACCTCGCCGGTGAGCTTGACCTCGCCCGTCTTGACGTTCGGCACGTTCACCACCGCGACGACGCCGCCCATCACGGTCGGGAACTGAACGAGACCGTCCTTCTCCAGGGTCTCGCCCTTGAGCGGCGCGTCGGTGGCGCCGAAATCGACGGTGCGGGCCTGGATCTGCTTGATGCCGCCGCCCGAGCCGATCGACTGGTAGTTCAGGCCGGTGCCGGTCTCCTTGCGGTAGGTCTCGGCCCACTTGGAATAGACCGGGAACGGAAAGGTGGCGCCGGCTCCCGTGATGTCGGCGGCCGAGGCCGGGACGACCGGGGCGGTCGCGAGCCCGATGGCGAGCGCGAAGGCGAAGGGTTTCACGATGCTCTCCGTGATTCTTGCGGTCTGGCGCGCGGCGGAGCTTGGAGGTCCGGCAAGCCGTCCATCGCCGCGGCGAGCGATAAGCCCGTACGGCGCTGGCCCTATGACAGTTGCGTGACGGATCGATGACACCCGCGGTCCGATCGATGTCGACCGCGAAATCGCATGGGACGGTCTGGGGCCTTCGTGCGTTGATCCGGCAGTGGCAACACGGGAACATCGAGGGTCCCAGGCCGTGCGGAACGCGGACGCGAGAGAGATCGGGAACGGAGAGGATCCGAACCGGGCGGCCCTGCTGGCGCTGCACGCGGAGCGGGAGGCGCTGGAGCGCCGCCTCGCCCTCGCGCGCCAGCAGCGCCTCTACCTATCGGATCCGGCGGCGATCGCGGCGGCGCAGAGCGCCGAGCAGGACCTGCTGGTCCAGCTCGACCGGCTCCTGACCCGGATCCGGGCGGCCGAGTACCGGCACCGGCCGGGCGGCCGCTCCTGGTAGAGCGGCGCGGAGCGCCTGCCGGGGAACCTTGACCGTTTCCGGCCGTTGCCGCTGCGGCGGATCCCCGTGTCGGGGCGCCGCATGGCACGCGTGCGAGAGGGAGAGGCCGATGACGGTCGGGATGGAACGGATCGGGGGCGGCGCCGAGAGGACGGAGGGAGCCTTCGGGGTCCGCTGACCCGCGCCCGCCGCGCGGTGGCGTCGCAGGCCTGGACGGATGCGAATCCGGTTCCCAGCTTCCGCGGCGACGCGCCGATCGCCCCCGGCCCCGCATTGCCGTCATTCGCCAGCCCTGTGAGAGTCGCATGATCTCCAATCCGAACGCCGTCGCCGCCCTGCAGCCCGTGACCAAGCCCGGCCTGCCCGCGACGGTGCAGCATCATCTCGGCCGCCACCTGCGTGACGCCTACGCGTCGATCGAGACGACGATTCCCGAGGCCTTCCGGGCGCTGATCGAGAAGCTCGAGGCCGCCCTCGCCGAGCAGGGCCGCGCGGTAGAGCCGGAGTTCCGCGACGGCCTGCTCTCCGCCCTGCCCTCGCTGCGGGCCTTCGCGCTGTCGCTGACCAACAACGCCGCCCGGGCCGACGACCTCGTGCAGGACACCATCCTGCGCGCGTGGCAGAACCAGCACCGCTTCCAGCCCGGCACCAACCTCAACGCGTGGCTGTTCACCATCCTGCGCAACGCCTTCTACTCCGAGCAGCGCAAGCGCATGCGCGAGGTGCAGGACGAGGACGGCTCCTACGCGGCCCGCCTGTTCACGGCGCCCGACCAGGGCCACCGGCTCGACGTGCAGGACCTGCGCGCGGGCCTCGCCAAGCTGCCGCACGACCAGCGCGAGGCGCTGATCCTGGTGGGGGCCGAGGGCCTGTCCTACGAGGAGGTCGCGCAGATCTGCGGCGTCGCCATCGGCACCATCAAGAGCCGGGTCAACCGCGCCCGCAACCGCCTCGCCGACCTCCTCGGCTACACCGAGGACGACCTCAACTCCGACCGGATGATCCAGTCGGCGATGAGCGAGGGCGCCTAAGCGCGGCCGGACCGCCTGCCTCTCAGCCTGCAACCTGCGCGAGGCCCCCGACCTTAACCGTAGATCGCGTCGGGGGCCGGGCGGCAGCGCACTCAGCACTTCCCGCCCTAGCCTTCCCTAGTGTCAGTGTGTCATGACGGCGGCACCGCTCACGCAGAGTCCGCGCCATGACGACCCTGGCCATGACGAATCCGAAGCAGACGATCGCGCCCAACCGCCTGCAGGCCGTCGCCTACATCCTGGCGACCTTCGCGTACTTCATCGCGCTGATGCAGATCGCGGCGGGCTTCCTCATTCCCTGACTCCGGCCTGCGATGCGCGACCCCGCCCGTGTCCGGAAGGCGCGCGAGAAAGAACCCCGCCGGCGGGGGCTCAGCGGGGTTGATCGGAGTCTCGCTTGTGAAGCGCGCCAATGCTACCTGGGCGCGAGCCATTGTCCAGCCCCCGCGTGCGCCTCTCGTCCACCCGGGGCGGCTCGCCGGGCTCCCACCCCGGGTCGCGGCGGTGCGGGACGACCGCGTGGACGCTCTGTCCCCGCTGACGCTATCGTTCGCCGGCTCGGGCTCGCGGCCCGGACCAGACCGGCACTCACCCCCTGTCGGGCCCCATCATGAACGCCCCTCCGGAGCCGCTCACCAGGGACGACGTGGCCTTCTCGTCGGGCCAGTTCCTGCGCCTCTTGGAGAGCATCGGCCTCACCGGCACCTGGAGCTGGCGCTTCGCCGGGGACGAGCACCGGTGGACGGCGGGCCTCTTCCGGATCCTGGGTCTGGAGCCGGGCGATCTGCGGCCGGGTTACGAGAGCTTCGTGAGCCTCATCCATCCGGCCGACCGGATGGCTTTCAGCAGCGCCGCGCAGATCCGCCAGCAGGGGCTCGTGCGCGATGCGACCTTCCGGGTGATCCGACCGAACGGGTCCCTGCGCACGCTGACGAGCCGGGGCGAGATCTATCTGGCGCCGGACGGCCGGCCGCGGAGCGCGGCGTGGTCGGTGCTGGACGTCACCGACCGGGACCTGCTCGCCCGCGCGCAGGCCCGGCAAGCCCGGCTTCGCCGCGCCACCTTCGAGCGGACCCGCAGCTGGATGCACGCGTCCCGCTACACGCCCTCCCACAGGGTCGCCTCGGCCGAGTTGCTGCAGCTGACGGGGCTGACCCAGGCGGAGTTCCGGGACGATTGGGCGCGCGGCCTCGTCCGGCAGGACCGGGCCCATATGCGCGTCTTCGTGCGGTCGCGGATCGAGGCCGGGGCGCCGTTCATCGCCGACACGCGCTTCCTGCTGGCGGAGGGCGGCCACGGCCTCTTTCGGGGCGTGTTCGTGCCGGTGCGCGGGACCTGCGGCCGGGTCGAGAGCTGGACCACCCTGTCGTTCCCGCGCGGGCGACCGCCGGGGCTGGCGGTCACGGGCGCGCTGCGGCGCGGGCTGGAGGAGAGCCTGTCGGGACGTCACCTGCACGCCGCCCGCGCGCTGCTCGACTGGTCGATGACCGACCTCGCCCGGGCGAGCGGCCTCTCGGTCTCGACGATCCGGCGGCTGGAGGCGGATGGCGGAGCAGCGGCGGCACGCAGCCGTCACGCCGCGGTCGCGGCGCTGCGGGCGAACGGCGTGGTGTTCGGGCTCCTGCCCACCGGAACGATCGCGGTCGGCCGGGCGTGAGCCGCAGCGGCGCGCCGCATCGTCCGCAGCGACCCAGCAGTTCCTGCGGGCTTCGATCCTAGACCGACAGCCAGCGGCGCACCTGCGCCTCGACCATGCCGGAGCGGGGACCGGCCTCGACGACCTGGCCGCGGTCCATCACCGCGTAGGAGTCGCAGAGGTCGCGCGCCCACTCGAAATACTGCTCCACGAGCACGATCGCCATCTCGCGCTTGGCGCGCAGGTAGCCGATGGCGCGGCCGATATCCTTGATGATCGAGGGCTGGATGCCCTCCGTGGGTTCGTCGAGGACGAGCAGGCGGGGCCGGGTGACGAGGGCACGGCCGATGGCGAGCTGCTGCTGCTGCCCGCCCGAGAGGTCGCCGCCGCGCCGGTGCAGCATGTCCTTGAGCACCGGAAACAGATCGTAGATCTCGCCCGGGATGTTGCGGTCGCGGCGCTTGAGCGGCGCGAAGCCCGTCTCCAGGTTCTCCTTGACGGTGAGCAGCGGGAAGATTTCGCGCCCCTGCGGCACGACTGCGATGCCGCGCCGCGCCCGGTCGTAGGGGGCGAGCCGGCTGATGTCCTCGCCCGCGAGGCGCACGACGCCCTTCGAGATCGGCTGCTGGCCGACGATGGCGCGCATCAACGAGGTCTTGCCGACGCCGTTGCGTCCGAGCACGGCCGTGACCTGACCGACCTCGGCCGTCAGCGACACGCCGCGCAGGGCCTGCGCCGCGCCGTAGTGGAGGTCGATCGCGTCGACGTTGAGCATGGCCTCTCCTCGCGCCCGCTCTCCCCGGGGCGTGGCAGCCGCTCTTGCAAGGATCGCGCCGCAAGGATCGCGCCGCCGGAGCGCTCTGCGCCGCGGCGGACGCCGGTCTGGCGCTGGAGGAGCGCGGAGACGCGAAGACTCGGAGCCGCGTCCGATCGCACCGCGATCGGCCGTGGCTCTAAAGGATGGAGGGGGTACGGCTCGTCGCGTCGGCCTGGGGAACCGGGCCGGACCGGGCACGGGCCTGCCGGCGGTTGAACGCCATGATCCCGCCCGCCGCCAGGGCCGCCACGCTGCCGCCGACCGGAACCCCGATCCAGGCGAAGGGAAAGCCCATCACCCCCAACACGGCCCAGGTGACCGCTCCGCCGAGGAGTGCCGCCGCCGCCAGCAGAAACATCGTCCCGTTCCTCAACACCTGCGACGGTTCAAGAGCCGGCTTCGTTGAAGAGGACGAGACGTCGTGTTGTCAACACACGGCAGAGCGAGGCCGTCCGAATCCGGATGTCCGGGTCCCGGCGGTCACTCCGCGGCCTGCTGCACCCAGCCGGCCATGCCCTGGGCATCGACCATGCCGATGGTCCGCAGCAGGGCTTGGCCGTAGCGGGTCTTGGCGAAGGTCCGCGCGTGGGCGAGGGCCTGCTCGCGGGAGATGAAGCCCTGCAGGTAGGCGATTTCTTCCAGGCAGGCCACCTGCATGCCCTGCCGGTGCTGGATCACCCGCACGAACTCGGAGGCCTCCAGCAGGCTGTCGTGCGTACCCGTGTCCAGCCACGCGTAGCCCCGCGACATGCACTCCACGTGCAGTTCGCCCCGCTCCAGATAGGCCTGGTTCACGTCCGTGATCTCGAGCTCGCCCCGCGCCGAGGGCCGCACCCTCGCCGCGATGTCGAGAACCTGATTGTCGTAGACGTACAGCCCCGTCACCGCCCAGGTCGACTCGGGCTCCT
>NZ_JBKIBX010000041.1:0-29472 GCF_046557895.1 Methylobacterium oryzisoli
CCCGCTCCAATTTTCCCAACCGAACAGAACGTCTTACGAGAAAGCCGCCTTCGGGCGGCTTCGTCGTTTCTATGTCTGCGAAACCACGGCGGAACCGGCTGCGGAGGCGAAAGGCATCGCTCTCTCGCGACAGTGTGCCGCGCAACACGCAGGGCCTCACCCGGGCCGATCGAGGAGGACGGAGCGGCATGGCGATCAAGGCTCTCAACGACCGCAAGAAGCTCTCGAACGACTTCAACGACGCGACGGACACCTTCATCGACGAGGTTCTGGACGCTCTCCAGGCCGGAACGATCCCGCGCGATCTGGCGCGGGCCTACCTCGCGCATCCCGTCGCCATGATGCACTCGGACGGAGCACAGGCCGTGGCGAACTACCTCGACCGCATGCTGTCGCAGCGGCCCGCGATCGACTGGACTCCGGGCAGCTAGCCCTCGACGCCGAAGCGAACGGCTGCTCATATCTCGGGCTCGACCTGCCGCCGGGCGGCACCCGTTACCGCGTCGTGGACCAGGACGGCCGCGAGGTCGTGATCACGCACGACCCACCGGCCTGAGCTCGCCTCGATCGCTGATCGCGGTGGCCTGAGCGATCGTCACGCGGTCTCGCCCGCCCGTTCCGACCGGCCCCGGGTCAATGCCGCATGACCGGGCCCGGCGCCGCGTGCATCGGCCCGCCCGCCGGCATCATGTTGGCGTTCATGTGCGACATGATCCACAGGGTCCCGCCGATCAGGAGCACGACGATCAGGACGCCGAAGGCGAGCGCCAGGGCGTTGTTGATGTGGTCCGGCGAGGTCGTCAGGTGGAGGAAAAAGACGAGGTGGACGCCGATCTGCGCGATCGCGAGCACGACCAGCGCAACGGGCTGCCCCGGTCCGTAGATGAGGTCCGTGTACGAGAGACCGAACGATCCGGCCGTCAGCAGGGCCGCCAGCGCGAGGCCGATGAGGTAGCTCCGGACGGCGGCGGCGACGCTCGTGCCGTCCTGCCCGTGCGCGCCGGGCGCGACATCGCCGGCCGGCGGCGTCCCGCGCCGCGATCCGGACGCGGGGCCGTCGCGCCCGCCGGCGACCTGCGCCGGGGCCGCCACCCCGCCGCCCGGAGCGGCGACGCTCCCGGCGCGCGCTCCCTTGCGGCCGAGAAGCCCGATGACGGCGAGGAGCGGCAGCGCCGCGATCCAGGCGAGCCGGCGTCCGCCGCGCGCGGCGGTACCCTGCGGCACCCGAGTCATGCGCCCGCTCCCATCAGGTAGGCCACCGTGAACACGCCCACCCAGATGATGCCGAGGGCGTGCCAGAACAGGCTCCAGCAGGAGGTGCGGCGGACGATGTCGTCCCGAAAATCCTTGGCGGCGACCTGCGCCATCATGGTCAGCAGCCACAGGAGGCCGACGGTGACGTGCAGACCGTGGCAGCCGACCAGGGTGAAGAAGGCCGACAGGAAGGCGGAGCGGGTCGGCCCCGCCCCGCGCGCGACGAGCCCGAGAAATTCCCTGGCTTCGAGCGCCAGGAAGGCGGCCCCGAGGACGGCCGTCGCCAGCATGGCGATCTGGAACCAGAACCGGTTGCGGACCCGCATCGCCACCGTCGCGAGGCCGCAGGTGAAGCTCGACAGAAGCAGGCAGGCCGTCTCGAGGGCGAGGGCGCCGCGGTCGAGGATGTCGGCGCCGGAGGGGCCACCCGCCGTGGCCTCCCTCAGGGTGGCGAAGGCGGCGAACAGCGTCGCGAAGGTGATGACGTCCGCCAGGATGAAGATCCAGAAGCCGAAGCCCACCACGATGGGCTTGGGCGACGGTCCGCCGCTGCCGTGACCGGTGGACTCGTCCTCCCCGCCCGAGCCGCGGCCGAGGCGGTAGGGGTCGGGGTGGGGTGGCGCCCGCCCGTCGGACCGGTTCGGCGCGAAGGCCGCGATCGTCCCGCTCACGAGGCGGCCTCCAGCTCCCGCAGGGACGCGCTGCGACGGCGGCGGTTCTCGGCATCGATCCGGGCCACCGTCTCCGCCGGGATCTCGTCCTCGGTGCGGTCCCGCCACGCGAAGACGACGAAGGTGGCGTAGGCCCCGAGGCTCCCCACGATCGCCAGCCACCAGATGTGCCAGATCATCGCGAAGCCGATCAGGGTGGCGAAGAAGGCGCAGACGAAGCCCGTGGGACTGTTGCGCGGCACCTCGATCGGCGCGTAGCGCGGCGCGTCCGGGAGCGCGTGCTGCTCCCGCGCGCGCTCCTTGATCG
Source organism: Methylobacterium oryzisoli (assembly GCF_046557895.1). Lineage (NCBI taxonomy): Bacteria > Pseudomonadati > Pseudomonadota > Alphaproteobacteria > Hyphomicrobiales > Methylobacteriaceae > Methylobacterium > Methylobacterium oryzisoli. The sequence continues at coordinate 2,233 of NZ_JBKIBX010000041.1, forward strand.
ACCAGTAGGGCTCCTCGCCGTGCACGTCCGGCAGGACGGCGAAGTTGAAGGCGGGCGGGGGCGAGGAGGTGGACCATTCGAGGGAGCGCCCGTCCCAGGGGTCGCCCGTCGCGTCGCGCAGGGCCTCGCGCTGCCGGATCGAGACGACGAGCTGGACGGCCTGGCAGGCGATGCCGCACAGGATCGCGAGGGCCCCGAGAAGCGCGACGAGGAGCCAGGGCCGCCACTCCGCGATCGTGTAGTGCTGGAGCCGGCGCGTCATCCCGTCGAGGCCGGTCACGTAGAGCGGCCCGAAGGCGAGCCAGAAGCCGACCTGCCAGAACCAGAACGAGGCCTTGCCCCAGCCCTCGTGCAGCCGGAAGCCGAAGGCCTTCGGGAACCAGTAGGTGTAACCCGCGAAGGCCCCGAACAGCACGCCGCCGATGATGACGTTGTGGAAATGCGCGACCAGGAAGGTCGAGTTGTGCAGCACGAAGTCGACCGGCGGGATGGCGAGCAGCACGCCGGTCATGCCGCCCACGACGAAGGTGAGCATGAAGCCCACCGTCCAGAGCATCGCCGCGCTCATCCGCACGGAGCCGCCGTACATGGTGAAGAGCCAGTTGAAGACCTTCACGCCGGTCGGCACCGCGATGATCATCGACATGATGCCGAAGATGCCGTTGACCGCGGCGCCCGCGCCCATGGTGAAGAAGTGATGCAGCCAGACCATGAAGGCGAGCATGCAGATCGCCATGGTGGCGAGCACCATCGAGCGGTAGCCGAACAGCGGCTTGCCCGAGAAGGTCGAGACCACCTCCGAGAAGATCCCGAAGGCGGGCAGGATCAGGATGTAGACCTCCGGGTGCCCCCAGGCCCAGATCAGCGACATGAACAGCATCGAGTTGCCGCCGTTCGTGTCGGTGAAGAACTGGAAGCCGAGATAGCGGTCGAGGAGCAGCATGCCCGAGACGGCGGTGAGGATCGGGAAGGCCGCCACGATGAGCAGGTTGGTGGCGAGCGCGGTCCAGCAGAACATCGGCATGCGCAGGTAGCTCATGCCGGGCGCCCGCAGCTTCAGGATGGTCGTGACGAAGTTGATGCCGGTCATCAGCGTGCCGATTCCGGCGATGGACAGCGCCCACAGCCAGTAATCGACCCCGACCCCGGGCGAGTAGGTGATCTCGGAGAGCGGCGGATAGGGCAGCCAGCCGGTGCGCTGGAACTCGCCGACCACCAGGGACAGGTTGACGAGCAGCGCGCCCGTGCAGGTGAGCCAGAAGGAGACCGAGTTCAGCGTCGGGAAGGCGACGTCGCGCACGCCGAGCTGGAGCGGCAGCACGAAGTTCATCAGCCCGATCATGAACGGCATCGCCACGAAGAAGATCATGATCGTGCCGTGAGCCGAAAAGATCTGGTTGTAGTGCTCGGGGGGCAGGTAGCCCGGTGCGTTGAAGGCGAGCGCCTGCTGGGAGCGCATCATCATGGCGTCGGTGAAGCCGCGCAGCAGCATCACGAGCGCGAAGAGCACGTACATGACGCCGATGCGCTTGTGATCGACCGAGGTGATCCACTCGCGCCAGAGATACGGCAGGTGGCCGGCGAGCACGATCCAGGCGATCACGCCGAGGAGGAGGCACCCGACGACCGCGCCGGCGAACAGGGGGATCGGCTGATCGAGCGGGATCGCCGCGAGGGAGAGCTTGCCGAGCACCGTCAGCTTCCTTGCCGGGGGGATACGGTCCGATCGGGCCTGCCCTTCACGGGCCCGGGTCCCGGTGGAAGCGCATGTCCGACGATCCGGTCGAAGAGGCCGTCGTCGGGAAGCCTGTAGGTCTTCGGGGGATCCTTGACGCTCTGCCGGGAGAGCGCCCGGTAGGCGTCGTCATCGAGTGTGTCCGTCGAGGCCCGGGCGCCGTCGATCCAGGCCGCGAAGGCGGCGTCCGGGACCGCCTGCGTCACGAAGGTCATGTCGGAAAAACCGTCGCCGCTCAGGTGCGTCGACAGCCCGTGGAAGCGCCCCTCCCGGTCCGCCCGGAGGTTGAGCCGGGTGGTCATCCCGCTCATCGTGTAGATCATCGAGCCGAGCCGCGGCACGAAGAACCCGTTCCACACGCTCGCCGAGGTGAGGCTGAAGCGAATTGGCCGGCCGACCGGGATCACGAGTTGGTTGAGGCTGGCGACGCGCGCCTCGGGGTAGATGAAGAGCCACTTCCAATCGAGCGAGACCACCTGCACCTCCAGCGGCGTCGCGTCGCCGGGCAGGGGATTGGCGGGGTCGAGGTCGTGGCTGGCGATCCAGGCGATGCCGCCGAGGAACATGATCGTCATCAGGGGCACGGACCACGTGACGATCTCGATCCGTCCCGAGAAGCTCCAGTGCGGCAGGCGCGTGGCCCTGGCGTTGCCGGGCCGGAACCACCAGACGAAGCCGAGCGTCGCCAGCATGGTCGGCACCACGATGCCGAGCATGATGACGAGGGCGTTGAACAGGATCGTCCGTTCCTGCATCCCGACCGGGCCGGCGGGGTCGAGCACCCGCAGGGTGCAGCCCGACAGGCCCAGGCCGAGAACGATCGGCCCGCCCGCCCGCGCGAGGCGACGCCAGAGGTCTGCCACGGTCGCACCTCACCCCACCGAGATCCGACGGACGCGGCCCGGCCTCGACGGAGGCGCATCTAGAGCGTTGCGTCAGCGGGGGAAGACGAGATCCTGCGATCTGCTCACAACCATGGATTGACGCATTCCGACGGTCGGCTCGGGGTAGAACGACGGCCGGTATACCGCGGACGGCGTCGCGGGGGCTTGGCGGACATCGTTCGCCGAGGCGGCCGGAAGGGTCGATCGTCAGGTGAGCAGCGCCCGCCCGGGGCGCGGGACGTGGAGGCTGTCCACGCCGCGGGATGTCGGGACCTTGGCCCCTCCGTCGCGGCGGCGGCCTTGACCGGAGGCTACTTGCTGGCGGCGGAATGCTTCGGCGCCGCGGGCAAGGAGCTGTGCGCCGCCTTCGCCTTCTTGCGAAGCGGCTCGAGCCCGTAGGGGTCCGCCGGAATGTCGTAGGGGTGCCCGTAGGCATCGTCGCCGTCCGCGCGCGGGCCGGGCGAGTGGGCCATCGGCGCAGGCAGAGCCGCAGTGGTCTGCACCGGGGTCTGCATCTGTGCGGATGCGGCGGAACTCACGAGCATGGTAGCGGCAGCGATCAGCAGTGCAGGCCGCATGGGATTCCTCCAGTCTTGGTCGTCCGGCGCGGTCGTGAGACCACTTTCGCGCCTGCGAATGAACAGACGGTCAATGTTGCGTTGCACAGTCAAGCACCAACCGCACTGTCGGACCGCGGGGTGGCCCGGGAGGTGCGCTTTCGCACCCGTCGCACCTCCGTCCGGTCGGCCGGCCTGGCGGTGCGAGGCCACCATCGGACGCGGCCGGCCGCGCAGTGCCCGGACCGATGCGACGGGCGGCTCGCGGCGCGGTCGGTCCTGGCCTCACGCCCCCTCAGTGGCTCGCGAGATCGGCGCCGTCGCCGGAGCCGCCGACCTTGCCGTCGCTGCCGAGCGAGTAGACCTCGTAGGGCACGCCGCCCGCGCCCGGCGAGCGGTAGAGGTAGGGCTGGCCCCACGGATCGATCAGGCCGCGGGCGTCGCGCACGTAGGGGCCGCGCCACGCGGCTCCCGTGGGCTGGACCAGGGCCTGCAGGCCCTGCTGGCTCGTCGGATAGGTGCCGAGGTCGAGGTAATAGAGCTCCACCGCCTGGGCGATGTTCTTCACTTGGATCCGCGCGGTCTCGCCCTTGGCGCGGCCGAGATAGCCGAGCACCTGAGGGGTCACCAGGGTGGCGATCATGCCGATGATCGCCAGGACCACGAGAAGCTCGACGAGGGAATAACCCGCCTGGGCCGGGTCGGGCGGCCCCGCCCTCCCGCGCTCCACGATTGTGCTCCCGATCATGTTCTCTCCCAGGTGGAGGTCAGACGTCCGCGAAGGCTGCCACGCATTCCTGAAGAACATCTCACCGCGATGGCGCGGAGGCATGGCAGTCGAAGCGGGCGCAGGCCGGATTTTGGATCTTTGTTATCGATTTTCTGAAAGACCAGGGTGCCGAACCGCCTCGGATGGATGCGGCAGCCGCGGAAGAGCCCATGCACCGCCCCGACCCTCCCGCCCCGCGCAACCCCTCGGCCCGGCGCGTCCTCGTGCACGCCGCCCTGCTCCTCGGCACCTGCTTGGCGGCCGGGCCGGCGGGCGCCGCGGCGCTGGGCGAGCCCCTGACGCTGACGCTGCCGGCGCCGCTGCCCCCGGTGCGCGTGCTCACGCTCCTCGTCGGCCTGCACCTGATCGGGGTGTGCTTCGGGCTCGGCGGCGCGACGATGCTCGACTTCTGGATCCTGCGCTGGATGCGCTGGGGCAGCCTGCCGGACGAGATCGCCCGCATCTTCCTCTTCGTCAGCAAGGTCGTCTCGGTGGGCATCGGCCTGCTCTGGCTCTCGGGCCTCGGCTTCCTGGCGATCTACGCCGCGGAATCCCCCGACAAGCTCCAGAACCCGAAGCTCTGGGCCAAGGTGACGGTGGTGGTCGTGCTCACGCTGAACGGGCTCCTGATCCACGCCATGGTCCTGCCGGGCGTGCTGCGCGACGTGAGCCGGCCGATGCTCGACGGCGTCTCGGGCTCCCGCACCGGGATCTTCCTCGTCTCGGGCGCGGTCTCGGGCGTGTCGTGGTACACCGCCTTCGCGCTCGGGCTGATGCGCGAGCTGAACGGCACCGTCGCCTTCGGGCTGCTGATCGGGCTGTGGCTCGTCGGAATGGTCGCCGCCTCCCTGGCGGCCTACCTGTTCTGGCTGCACCTGCGCGAATGGAGCCTGCGGCGGCGGGAGGCGCTGCGAGCGACGGCAGGCGCGCCGCAAGCACGCCCGCCGGAGACGGGCCGCGCGGCCCGGGCGGGCATCCCGGAGAGCCGGATCGTGCGGCTCACCGCGTCGAACCGGGCCTGAGCCGCGATGCAGGCCGCGATCCAGGCGAGTTGGCTCGTCGTCCTCCTGCCCCTGCCGCTCACCCTGGCGGCGACGGTGACCGACCTGCGCGCCCGGATCATCCCGGATCGCCTCAACCTCGGGCTCTTCGGCCTCGGCCTCGCGCTGGCGGCGTGGGCGGATCCGGCTCCGGCCGCCATCGCCGCGCGCCTCGCGGAAGCCGGCCTCGCCGCCGGGCTTTTCTGGTCCCTGCGTGCCCTGCACGCGCACCTGCGCGGGCGGATCGGGCTCGGGCTCGGCGACGTGAAGTTCATCGGCACCGCCGCCGTCTGGACCGGGCTCGCGGGGCTGCCGCTCCTGATCCTCGTCGCCAGCACGGCGGCGCTCGCGGCCGTGGGCCTCGCCGCCCTGGCCGGACGCCGCGTCGCGGCGACCGACCGGCTGCCCTTCGGCCCGTTCCTCGCGCTCGGGCTGCACGCCGCGCTGCTCGCCGGGGGCGCCTGAGCGGCGCCCGCCGCTCACTGCGCGAGCTGGCCGACGCTCAGGATCGCGCCCATCACCGAGAGGATCAGGCCGCCGATCAGGCCGCCGATCGTCACCGTCACGAGCGGCGTCAGCAGGGCGAGCAGCCGGTCGATGCGCTGGCGGGTCTGGGTCTCGTGCATCGCGGCGGCGTGGGTCAGCACGCTGCCGAGGCGGTTCACCTGCTCGCCGCTGGCGATGAGGTTGAGGGTCGAGGGCGCGTGCGGGCGTAGGGAAGCGAGGCCGGAGGCGAGGCTGCCGCCCTCGGCCAGGCGCCGGCCGGCCTCCTCCAGCGCCTCGCGGAAGAGGCGGTTGCCGGCCAGCGGACGCGTCGCCGCGACCGCGTCGGGGATCGGCACCTGGGCGTCGAGCAGCGTGCCGAGCACGCGGCAGATCCGGCCGAGCTCGATCCCGATCACGATCTCGCGCACCAGGGGCAGGCGCAGCGCCAGCCGGCCGCGGGCGGCCGCGAAGGCGGGCTGCGGCCAGAGCCGGGCGAGGGCGAGGGCGGCGAGCGCCGCGCCGCCGAGGAGCCAGGGCCAGCCGGCCGAAAGACCCGCGCCGAGCGCCGCGGCGGCGCGGATCGCGAAGGGCGGCGCCTGGCCGGTGCCCTCGAACAGGGGGGCGAGCGCCGGCACCAGCACGCCGACGATCATCGCCACGGTGCCGATCGCCATCACCACGAGGAGCGCCGGATAGATCAGCGCCGAGACGAGGTGGCGGCGCACCGCGTCCCGGCGCTCGATCGAGCCGGTGAGCGAGGCGATCACGTCGGTGAGCGTGCCGGTCGCCTCGCCGGCCCGCACGATGTCGACCATGTCGCGCGGGAAGGCCTGCGGATGGGCGGCCATCGCCCGGGACAGCGAGGCGCCCCCCACGACCCGTTCGAGGAGGTCGGCGAGCACCGGCCGCAGGGCGGCGGAGGCCTGCCGCTCCACGAGGCGCAGGGCGCGGTCGACGGTGAGGCCGGCGCCGAGCAGCGTCCCGAACTCGCGCAGGAAGGCGATCCGGGCGGCGTCGTTCACCCGGTCGCGGCCGAACAGGTCGCGGTTCCAGAACGCGGCCGGCCCGGCGGCGGGCGCGATGGCGAAGACCTGGAGCCCGTCGGCCCGCAGCCGCGCCACGGCGCGCTGGCGGGTCTCGGCCTCGATCATCCCGGCGCGGGCGCGCCCGTCCGCCGCGTAGGCCCGGTAGGCGAAGCGCACCATCAGATCTGCCCTTCCAGCACGCGGCCGACCTCGTCGAGGGTGGTGTCGCCGGACAGCACCCGGGCGCGCCCGGTCTCGGCGAGGCTCGCCATGCCGGCGCCGGCGGCGGCCGCCGCGATCGCCGCCTCGCCCGCCCGGTCGGCGATCAGCCCGCGCAGGCCGGCATCGAGCGGCATGATCTCCGAGACCACCATCCGGCCGCGATAGCCGGTGCGGTTGCAGGCCGGGCAGCCGCAGGCCCGCCGGAGGCTCAGCGGCGCGTCCGGCGCGGCGTGCAGGCGCAGGCGCTCCGGCGCGGTGGCGGGCTCCGGCACCGCGCAGTCGGCGCAGAGCCGGCGCACGAGGCGCTGGGCGAGGACGCCGTTGAGGGTCGCGGCGATGAGGTAGGGCTCGACCCCCATGTCCATCAGCCGCGTCACGGCGGAGGGCGCGGAGTTGGTGTGCAGCGTCGAGATCACGAGATGGCCCGTGAGCGCGGCCTGCACGGCGATGCGCGCGGTCTCGCCGTCGCGGATCTCGCCCACCATCACCACGTCCGGGTCCTGGCGCAGGATCGAGCGCAGGGCGGCGGCGAAGTCGAGGCCGATGCCGGGATGCGCCTGCACCTGGTTCACGCCGGCCATCCGGTACTCGACCGGATCCTCGACGCTCACGACCTTGAGGTGGGGTCCGTTGAGGCGCCGGAGCGCCGCGTAGAGGGTGGTGGTCTTGCCCGAGCCCGTCGGACCGGTGACGAGGACGAGGCCGTTGGGCTTGGCCGTCATCGCCTCGATCCGGGCGATCGCCGGGGCGTCGAAGCCCAGGGCGGCAAAATCCTCGACGCGGCGCGAGCCGTCGAGGACGCGCAGCACCACGCTCTCGCCGTGGGCGGTGGGCAGGGTCGAGACGCGGATGTCGATCTCCTGGCCCCGGTCCGGCGCCTTCATGCGCCCGTCCTGGGGGAGGCGCCGCTCGGCGATGTTGAGCCCGGCCTGGATCTTGATGCGGGTGGTGAGCGCGAGTTGCACGGATTTGGGCAGCCGCTCGGCCTCCATCAGCACGCCGTCGACGCGGTAGCGCACCCGCATGTCCGCCTCCTCGGCCTCCAGGTGGATGTCGGAGGCGGAGAGTTCGAAGGCCTTGCGCACCAGCCGGGCGGCGAGGCGCACGATCGGCGCCTGGCTCGCCACGTCCTGTAGCCGGGCGAGGTCGTCGTCGGCGGCGCCGTCCGGATCGGCGCCGGCGGCGTCGCCGTAGAGCCCGCGATGCGCCCGCTCGAAGCTGCCCGGCCCGATCAGGCGGCGCTCCACGCGCCGGTCGGCGAGGTGCTCCAGGGCGGCCGGGATCTCGGGGTCGAAGGCGTCGACCACCGCGACGACGAGGCGGTCGGCCTCGGCCGCCAGCGGCAGCACCCGGGCGCGGGCGCAGTAATCGGCGCCGATGAGCTCGGGCAGGACGGGGCCGCCCGGCACCTCCTCCTCGCGCAGGACGGACAGGCCCGTCGCCTCGGCCAGGGCGGTGACGAGCGTCGTCTCGTGGACGAGGCCGAGTTCGGTCAGGAGGACCGGCAGGGGACGGCGGCCCGGCAGGTCCAGGGCGGCGAGCGCACGCTCGTGCCCGCCCGCATCCAGCGCCTGGACGTCCGCGAGGTAGCCGACGAAGGCGCGGGCGGCGTCGCGGTGCTCGCGGGCCGGCCCGCGCCGGTCGGGCCGCACCTGCCGCGGCCGGCTCTTGGCGCCCCAGATGCTCAGCATCGCCCGAATCCTCGTCACGCCCGCATCCGGCGCCGTCCGCCGCCCCGCCTGTTCACGAAGCGGATCCCTGCGTCATGTCGCAGAGGAATACGGCGTGAACCGGAAGCTTCCCCGATGCTTTTTAAGGGGAGCGCAACACTACAGTCTTAACAAGGATTCCCGCGGCCGCACCGAGCCGGGCACAGGAGCCGACGTGAGCGCCCATCCCGCGGCCTCGCCGCCATCCCGCCGCCTCCCGCATCGCGCGGGCAGCCCGCCCGCACGGCTGCTGCGCGAGGGGCTCGATGCGACCGCCCGCCTCCTCGGCTTCGTCGAGCCCCGCACCGACCGCGCGCCCGCCGACCTGACGATCCGGATCGGCCCGCCGGGCGATCCAATGCTCGCCGTGATCGACCGGCGGGAGGAAGCGCCGCGCACCTACCGCTTCGAGGCCGGGGCGGACGACCTCGCCGAGCGTCTGGCGGCCATCGGCGGCGGGCGCAGCGGCGCGCGCGCCAAGATCCTCGTGGACCCCGCCGCCTGCTTCACGCGCAGCCTCGTGCTGCCGGGGGCGGCGCTGCCGCGCATGCGCGCCCTGCTGGCGCAGGAACTGGAGGCGGCGACCCCCTTCCGCATGGAGGCGGTTTATGCCGATTGGTACGTGGAGGGGGAGGACGACGTGGCGCACACCCTGCTCGTGCGCCACGTCGTCCTGAAGCGGACGCGCCTCGACCCACTCCTCGCCGCCCTGGCCCAGGCCGGCCTCGCGGCGGGGCCGGTGACGGTCGGGCGGGAGGAGGACCAGACCATGCCGGTCGACCTCCTCAGCGGCGGCCACCGCGCCCTGCCGGGGTTTTTTGCCGGCCGGCGGGCGGGCGACCTCGTCCTAGTGATCGGGGCGCTCCTCCTCGGCCTCGCCGCCTACGGGGGGCTGCGCCAGCACCAGGAGCGAACGCTCCTCGCCCTCGACGAGGCCTTCGCGGCCGCGCGCCGGGCCGCCGGGCCGCCCGCCGCACCCGCGATCCGGGAGGGCAGCGCCCTGATCCTGTCCGGGCGGACGCCCGGGCTGGCGCGGAGCTGGGACGCCCTCGCGGCCGCGCTGCCGGACGGCGCCTCGGCGATGGCCCTGCGCCTCGATGCCGCCGGCCTCGTCCTGACGCTGTCGGCCGCGGCGGGAATGGCCGACGAGGCGGCGATCCTGGCCGCCCTCGGCCGCGTGCCGGGCTTTGCCGGCCCGGTCCTGCAGGATTCCGCCGCCGGTCCGGACGAGTCGCGCCGGCTCGTCGTCCTGCTGCCGCGGACGGAGACCGGGGGAAGGCCATGAGGAGACGCGTCCCGGATCTCGCCGGCCGGCCGCTGCTCGCCGGCTGCGCCGCGCTCGGCCTCGTCCTGGCCGCCGCGGCGGGCCCGCTCTCGTCCGTCCTGCACGCGTCGGAGGAGATCGAGGCCGCCCGCGCGCGGCTCGCCGCGGCCCGGGAGGCGGTTTCTCGCCCGCGGGCGGCGGCGCCCCTCGCGGGGCCGAGCGCGGACGCGCTGCTGGCGGCCCTCCGTGAGCACCTCGACACGCTCGCGGCCGGGCGCGCCGCGGTGATCGACGCGGCGGAGGTCGCGCCGGATCCGGACCGGCCGGCGCTGCCGCGCCTGCGCGCGAGCCTGCGCGGCACCGCCGAGGGTCTGCACGGCCTCGTGCACGCGCTCGAGACCGGGGCGCCGCTCATCGCCGTCGAGGAGGCCGATCTCGGCATCTTGCGGCCCGCCGACGCGGAGACCGGGCGGCCGACCGTGATGCGCCTCGCGGTGACGGTCCGGGGCGTGCTCACCCCGGCCGAGCCCGCACCCCGCGGGGCAGGGCCGTGAGGGACGCGTCATGAACCGGGCCATGGGCGGCGGCAGAATGGACGGCGTGAGCCGCGGCCTGAGATCCCTGGCGCGGCACCTCGCGGCGACCGGCCCCTGGCCGCGGGCCGCGTTCGGGCTCGCCGGAATCGCGGCCGTGGCGGTTCACGCGTGGCCGGTCGCCATCGCGCCCGCGCCAGCCCCGCCCCCGGCGGTCGCGGCGCCGCCCGCGGACGGGTCGGCGCTGACCCGTCCGCTCTTCGATCCGGGCCGGCGGGACTGGACCGCCCGCGGCAGCCGGTCCGCGGTGACGGAGGGCGAGCCGCACCGGCCCGTCCTCACCCTCCGGGGCATCCTGCTCGACGGGAGCACGGCGCGCGCGCTGATCGACGACGGCGAGGGCCCGGTCTGGCTCGGGCGCGGCGAGGGGCGGGGCGACTGGCAGGTCTCGGCGATCGGCGCGGACCGGGTGAGCGTGACCCAGCGCGGGCAGACCTTCGCGGCCGAGTTCATGGGGCCGCCCGCGACGCTGCGCCCGGCACGGCCGGCGGAGGACGCGGTCGGGCTGCGGCCCTGACGCCGCGCGGGCGGAGCGCCAGAGCAGCGCCCGATCGCGTTGCAACACGGTCCACGACAGCATGATGGCGGGGCAGACGCACGGGCGAGACGGACGGCAGACGCCCCCGCGCTCCTGGCGGACGCTTGATCGGGACGCCGCATGGCAGGGCCGTCTCCGCGGCAGTCCCGTCGATGGACGAGCGTGGGATTCCCTCTCCCGTGCGGGCTTGCCTATTCACACATCGCCGAATGAGACCAACGGCCCAGGATGCTGACGCATCGGGCCGTTGAGTTATCTCGAATTTTCGGCATCAAGCCAAGGGTTTGACGAAAATTCGAGAGCGGAACCAACGGTCATTGGAAATGACCGTTGGTATGAGACGCGGGATCCCCTCTCCCGTGCGGGAGAGGGGTAGGGGTGAGGGTCCCGGGAGGGTGCCGCAAGAAGGCGGAACGCTGCCGCTATCAGCACTACGCTTGGTGCTTGAACCTGACCCGTTCCGCTCCCCTCACGACGCTTTCAGGGTCTCAACGGCCCCACCTGGACCCTCACCCCTGCCCCTCTCCCGCACGGGAGAGGGGTTCCCCGCGCTTCGTTCGGCAAGGGGGTGGAGCGCATCGCCGAGACGCCGCCGCGCGACCGCTTCTCCTGGACCATCCTCGATCCGGGCGTGACGGTCGCCGCACGACGGCATGGCCGTGTGCGCCTGTCGTGTACCGTGGACGCCGCGCGGGCGCTGCTCCAAGCCTTTGATCGACCGCATGGTCTGCGACGAACCGAGATCCACTTCGTCGGACAATACTCTAATCGATCATGCGGCGCAGGACGCCCTCGGCGCCGGGTGGCGTCGCCATCAGGGGGGGAGGGGGCGGCACCGGCCGCATCGGCATCATCGCCTGGAACTGCCGGCGGAAATCCTCGGCGATCCGGTCGGCCTCCGTCGTGCCGCGGATCACCTTCGGGCGAATGAACACGATCAGTTCCGTGCGCACCCGCTCGTCGATGCGGTTGCGGAAGGCCGGCCCGACCAGCGGCAGATCGCCCAGCAGGGGCACGCTCTCGCTGGAGATCCGCGCCTTCTCCTGCACCATGCCGCCGATCGCGAGGCTGTGGCCGTCGGTCACCGCGACGCTCGTCGCCACCCGGCGCTGGCGGATGGTCGGCGAGTTGATCGCCGAGGTGGTGGTCGGCACCACGTCGCTGACCTCCTGGTTGATGTCCAGCACCACGAGGCCGTTCTTGTTGACCCGCGGCGTCACCGACAGGATGACGCCCGTGTCCTTCAGCTCGATCTGGTTAAGGATCGGCGCTCCAGCCGCGAGCGCGCTCTGGCCGGTCTGCTTCACGATCGGCACTTGGTCGCCGATCTGGAGCTTGGCGGTGCGGTTGTCGAGGACCGTGATGTTGGGCGAGGAGATGACGTTGACGCGGGTGATGCCCTGGAGGGCGTTGAGCACGACGTTGAAGTCGGCCGCGTCGAGCAGGTAGTTGAAGCCCGGCACGCCCCGGGCCGCGGCCTTGACGACCGCCGCCACGCCGCCCCCCGCGGCCGTGTTCCGGATCGTCTCGGTCTGGGCGAGGTTGAAGCCCGAGCCACGGTTCTTGAGGAACCACTGCACGCCGAACTGGAGCTCGTTGTTGAGCGTCACCTCGGCGATCACCGTCTCCAGCAGGACCTGGGTCGGCATCGCGTCGAGGCGCCCGAGGATGCGCAGGATCTTGTCGTACTGGTTGCGGGTCGCCGAGACCACGATGCTGTTGTTGGTCTCGTCCGCGACGATGCCGATGATGTCGCGGCGTCCCCCGTAGGCCGTCGTCGTCATGCCCGGATCGCCGCCGTAGACGCCGCCGCCGCCGCCGGGGCCGAAGGCGTAGCCGCCGAGTCCCAGCCCGCCCGATCCCTGGCCCACGCCCGGATAGGCGCCGGTCCCGGCCGGAGAAGAGGCGAGGCCTGGCGCGCCGGACGGCGCGAAGGATGGCCCCCCGGGCGGCGAGAAGGACGGTCCCCCGGGCGCCGGCCCGCCGAAGGCTTGCCCGCCGGGAGCCGGCCCGGCGCCCACGCCGACGCCCGCGGCCTCGCCCCCGAACCCGAACCCGCCGGCGCCCGGCGCGGCGGGGTCCGCGCCGGCCCCGAGGCCCTGGCCGGCGCCGCCGTAGCCGGGGAGGGCGGCCGAGGCCGGGTAGGGGCCGCCGAACTCGGCGGCGACCACGCCCTGGAGCACGGCAGCGAGTTCCTTGGCCGACCGGTTCTGGATGCGGTAGACGAAGAGCTGGCGCTCGCGCTCGGCGGCGAGGCCCTCCAGTCGCTCCAGCCAGAGGCGGGCGCGGTCGAGGTAGACCGACCGCGAGCTGACCACCAGGATCGCCCCGAGTCCCTCGTTGGGCACGAAGCGGATCACGTCCCCGGTGCCCGCGCTGTCCCCGCCGAAGACCTGGGTGAGGTCGCGGGCGATCGCCCGGGGATTGCCGCTGCGCACCGGCAGCATCGCGGTCGACATCCCGCGCATCCAGTCGACGTCGAACACCGCGATGGTCTGGCGCAGCACCCGGACCTGGGTGGCATCCCCGGACAGGATCAGGAGGTTGCGCGCCCGGTCGACCCGCAGCACCACCTCGCGGGGCGCGACGGCGGCCAGGATGGCCTGCATCTCCGCGGCGGCGATCCAGCGCAGCGGAACCGTGACGGCCCCCGCCTCGGCGCCCGGACCCTGGACCGGCTGCACCCCGGCGCCGCCCGCCGGCCCGATCTGGGCCGTGCGGCCCCGCCGCCGCAGCACCAGACCGCGGCTGCCGAGGGCCGCATCGAACATCGCGAGCAGCGTCTCGCGCGCGACCGGCCCGCCCGTCTGGAGCGTGATCGTCCCGAAGGCCTGGGGGTCGAGGGTGTAGCCCCAGCCGAGCGCGTCGGCGAGCACCGCCTTGGCGGCGGCCGGGAGGGGCACGTCGACGAGGTTGAGGCTGACCAGGCCGCTCGGCAGCGGCTCCCGCGGCTCCGCCTCGCCGCCGACGAGGCGGTCGGTGCCGCGCAGGACGATGCCCGCGTGGCCGCGCCCACCGATCCCGCTGCCCCGCCCTGGACCGGAAGCCGGCTCGGCGGCGAGCGCCGCGCCGGCCGCGGCGCCGACGAGCGCCGCCCCGACGACCTGTGCCCACCCTCTCATGCCGCTGCTGTTCCTTCAGGTTCCGTGAATTTCGGCTGCCCGGACGCTAGAGTTTCATGGTTAATAAACCCTTGTGCTCCCGCCTCATCATCGCGGTTCGATGATCAGACGCCCGCTATCCCGAAAAGGTATCTCTCGGTCATCAGGATTCGACGCCGCCGCGATCCTTCGATCTGCGGCCGATAGAGCCACGTTGATGCCAGTCTTCCGCAGATGAGGAGCGCTGGATCGTGCAGCCCGACCGGACGGAGCCGGCCTGCGGCAGCGGCCCTGGCGGCGACGATTGATCGGAGGGGGTCGGATACTGCCGTGGCACCGATCGAGATCCGACTCAGTCGATCCATGCCCCGGAGCGGATCGCTCCGCAGCGTCAGGCGGCATCGCGGTCGGAGCCCGCGCGCGGCCGCTTGCCTGAGTGAGCTGCCTCCCGCCGCGGCTATCCGCTCCGATCCGGATCTCGGCCGGTTTATTCTATTCGGATCAGCTTTTGTCAAGCTTGATATCGTCGAAAGGGATGATGATTGGCGAGTATATCTTGCACCTGACCCAAGGATACGCTTTGTCAATTTTTACAGACTACATCGCTTCTTCATCGCACTCAGACTGATTTCGGACCCTTCACGATGCCGAACATCTCCGGGAGAACCGTCGCGCTGATGCTCGGCCTGTTCCTGGCCGCGATGACGAGCGGGGTGGCGATCGAGTCCGGCACCAGCGCCCCGGCGGGCGAGCGCAGCGACCTCGACGACCTCCTCTGGCCGGCCGCGGAGGCGTCCTGGCGGATGGATCAGAACGGTCGAAGACTGGCCGCCGCCTTGCTGCGGGACCGGGTCGTCGTCGTCTCCTTCGTCAGCGCCGATTGCAGCATCGTCTGTGCCGTCCGCACGCTCGATCTCGACAAGGTCGCGCGCGCGCTGCCCGAGCCGCTGCGCGAGCGGGTCCGCTTCCTCGCCCTCGGCACGGATCCGGCCCGCGACGCGTCCGGACGCCTGCGCGCCTTCGCCGAGGGGCTGGTGGGCGCCTCCTCGCGGCTGCGCTTCCTCCCGAGCGAGCCGGCCGAGACGGCCGCCCGCGCCACCCTGCTGCGCTACCCGGCCGGCGCCCTGCCGGAGCCGCCGCCCGTGATCCTCCTGTTCGACCGGCGCGGCCGGGTCGCGATGACCTACGGCAGCGACCCGCTCGATGGCCCGCGCCTCCTGCAGGACATCGCCCTCCTGGAGACGTTCGCGCACGGCCTCGACCGGCCGCCCGGACGCGCCTCCACCGAGCCCTCCACCCCCCTCTGATCCACCCCAGCGACGGGCACCGCCATGTCAGCCAGAAAGACGTCCGAGAACCGCCTCCGGGCACGCTCCCGCAACCTCTCGCTCCTGTCGGCCACGATGCTGGCGACCTGCCTGATCGATCCGGCCCAGGCCGCCCGCTTCGGGGTCGTCGTGAATCCGGTGCAGGACCCGCTCCTCACCGGTCTGACGATCCCCTATTCGGCGCCGGTCACGGGCCTGTGGTCGGGGGTCCAGCCCTGGCCGATGAACGCGATCACGCTGGGCCTCCTGCCGAGCGGGCGCGTCGTGTCCTTCGGAACCGCGGGCGGCAATCCGGCCGTGCAGGACGGCCGGACCTTCGCCATCTGGGACCCTTTCAAGGGATTGGGCCGGGACAGCCACGTCACGCTCCCGGGCGTGGTGGGCGTCAACAGCTTCTGCGCCGCGCAGGCGTTCCTGAAGGACGGATCGCTCCTGGTCGCCGGGGGCATCTTCGATGCCGGCACCGACAAGGGCAGCGTCGTCCTCAACACGCAGGCGACCGGCGTCGCCGCGATCCCGGCCCGGCTGGCCAACGACCGCTACTATTCCACGATGCTGACGCTGGCGGACGGGCGGCAGATCATCATGGGCGGCTCCTACCCGTATCTCGGGGGCTACGGCGACCCGCAGGGCAGCATCAACAACGGCTGGATGACCGGCATGACGCCGGAGGTGTACGACGGCACCACCTGGCGCAGCCTGTTCGGCGCCAAGAGCCGCGACGCGTTCGGTCCCGACTACAACCGCTTCTGGTACCCCCGCGCCTGGCCCGCCCCGGACGGCCGGGTGTTCGGCATCTCCGCCGAGAGGATGTGGTTCCTCGACCCGGCGGGGAACGGGTCGGTCACCGCCATGGCGTTCAAGGAACCGCAGCGGGATGCCGGCACGGCCGCCGACGCCCCGAATGTCGGACCGGCCTCGACGGCCGTCATGTACGACACCGGCAAGATCCTCCAGCTGGGAGGCAACAGCTACGACAACAACAGCGGCTTCGTGGCGAGCAGCCGCGCGACGACGATCGACATCAACGGCGGCACCCCCGCGGTGGCGGACACGGCGCCGATGAGCCTCGGCCGCACCTGGGCCAACGCGACGGTCCTGCCCACCGGGCAGGTCGCCGTCACCGGGGGCAGCAAGTTCGTCAACCAGGACGGCGGCGACGCCGTGCTGCAAGCCGAGATCTGGAACCCGGGCACCGGCCAATGGTCGCTCGGCGCCACCAGTGCGGTCTACCGCGGCTACCACTCCTCCGCGATCCTGCTGCAGAACGGCGCCCTGCTGGTCGCGGGCGGCGGCGCGCCCGGGCCGGTCACCAACGAGAATGCCGAGGTCTACTACCCGCCCTACCTGTTCGCCACGGTGGGCGGACGGCCCGCCCTGGCGCCGCGGCCGCAGATCGTCAGCCTGAGCACCCTGACCCTGCAGCACGGCCAGGCGATGCAGTTCGAACTCGCCTCGCCGAACGGGCTCTCCCAGGTGGTGCTGATCGGGCTGAGCCAGACCACGCACAGCTTCAACTCCACGCAGCGCCGCTACGTGGCCGCCTTCACGCAGCCCGACGCGCAGACCGTGTCCGTGCAGGCGCCGCCCTCCGGCGGCATCGCGCCCCCCGGCTACTACCAGCTGATCGCGATCGACCAGAAGGGCGTTCCCTCGCCCGGCGTCATCGTCGCGCTCGGAGCGGTCGCCGCGCCGCCGCAATCCGCCGCGCCGATCGTCGGCACCCCGGCGACGGCAGGCGGAACCGGCACGGCCGGCGGGACCGGCACGCCCGGTGGGACCGGCACGGCGGGAGGGACCGGCACGAACGGCGGAACCGGCACGAACGGCGGGACCGCGGGCACCGGCGGCACGGGGAGCACCGACGGCGTCGTGCTCAAGGCCGCCCATTCCGGGCTGTGCCTCTCGATCCCGGCCGGCAACGCCAACGACGGCGCGCCGGTCACCCAGCAGGCCTGCACCGGCCGCCCGGAGCAGACCTGGACGGTGCGGGCGGTCGCCGGCGGCTCCGCGCTCGTCAACGCCGCCAGCGGCAAGTGCCTGGACGTGACGCTCCGGGAACCCCTCCGCCCCGGCAGCGAGGTCTACCAGTGGACCTGCCACGGCGGGGCGAACCAAGCCTGGACGACGCGGCCGCAGGCGGGCGGCAACGCCTACGTCTCGGTCGCCGCGAATCTCTGCCTCGACGTCCTCAATTTTTCCACGCAGGCGGGGGCGGGGACGATCGCCTGGACCTGCCACGGCGGCGGCAACCAGAGCTTCACGGCCGGCGCGCCCTCGGGCGGCGGCACCGCCGGGACGGGCGGGACGGCGCCGGCGATGAGCCTGGAATCCGCGAGCAAGATCGGCACCTACGCGCGGCGCCTGTACGGCGACCTGATGGCCGCCGCGCCGCTGTCCAACGAGATCGACCGTCTCGAAGCGGGCTTCAGGGTCGTGAACGGCCTCAGCGGGCAGGGGGTGAGCTTCCAATCGACGCGCGAGCCGAACCGCTACATGCGTCACTCCTACTTCAACCTCTACCTCTCGCACGTGGGGGCCATCGGGACGAGCCCGGACGCCAGCTTCACGCGGCGTGCCTCGCTCGCGCAGCCCTGCGGCTGCACCAGCGGGCCGTGCTTCTCCTACGAGTCGGTCAACTTCCCGAATTTCTACCTGCGCACGCGGCTCGACGGGATCCTGGGCATCGACGCCTTCGCCGAGAACCCGGCCTACCGCCAGCAGGCCTCGTTCTGCGAGCGCCCATGACCGGACGCCGGAGGCTCCCGCGGCCCACCCCTCGCCGGGAGGCATCGCGCATGGCTCCCGGCCGCACCCGCCCCCGCGCCGCCGATGCGACGCGGGCGACAGGGTTCCACACCGGCCCGGGGCATCCGACGCCTCGGGCCGTCGCACGGACCTCCGGCCTCCGGCAGGCCTCTCAGGATGCGGCGGGGGCGGCCTGCGGATCGTTGCGGCGCCAGAGTTCGCGGATGATTGCGCTGTGATCGAGGTCGCCGTCGCCGCTGTCGATCAGGTCGGCGAACAGGCGATCGACCAGCGACAGCACCGGCAGGGTTAGGCCGAGGGAGGCGGCATGCGCAAGCGCGGTGCCGGTGTCCTTGAGCTGGTACTTCGCCGGGCCGCCGGGGGTGAAGTTCCGCTCGATCATCCGCAGCGCGTGCTGCTTCAGGATCGTCGAATCGGCGAAGCCTCCGAGGAGCGCCTCCCGCACCTTGGCCGGATCGGCCCCGCCGCGCTCCACGAAGGTGATCGCCTCGGCCACCGTGACGATGGTCGAGGCCACGATGGCCTGGTTGGCGAGCTTGGCCAGCTGCCCGCTGCCGGCCGGGCCGACATGGGTCGGGCGCCCCATCGCCAAAAGGATCGGGCGGGCCTGCGCGAAGGCCTCGGGGCTGGCGCCCGCCATGATGGCGAGCGTGCCGGCCACCGCGCCGGCCTCGCCGCCCGAGACCGGGGCATCGACGTAGCCGATCCCCGCCGCCGCCGCGACCTCCGCCTGCCGCCGCGCGGTCGCGACCGGGATCGAACTCATCACCACGAGCACGCTGCCGGGCCGCATGGCGGCCAGCGCCCCCTCCGGTCCGAGCAGCACCGCGTCGCTCACGGGGCCGGAACTCACCATGCAGATCACGGCGTCGGCCTCGCGCACGGCCGCGCGCGGGTCGTCGGCGACCCGCGCGCCCTCGGCCGCGAGCGCGGCCGCCTTGCCGGGCGACCGGTTCCAGACCCGGACGGCATGGCCGGCCCGGCAGAGGTGGCGCGCCATCGGCGCGCCCATGATGCCGGTGCCGAGAAAGCCGATCGCGGCGGCCATCAGGACGCCTCCGCGCCGCAGCAGGAGCGGCTCAGGAACCGCACCGGGCGCTCCGCCACGATCAGGGCCGGGAACCCCTCCCGGAAGCGCGCGAGGTGCGGGGTGGCCAGATGCGCGTCGAACGCGGCGCGGTCGTCGTAGACCTCGTAGAACACCACGCGGTGCGGGTCGGTCTCGTCGACCGCGACGTCGAAGGCACGGCAGCCCGGCTCGTGCGCCACCGAGGCGCGGGCATCCTCGTGCGCCAGGGCGAGGAACGCGTCGAGGGAGCCGGGCCGGACCGTGAACTCGGCGATGACCACGAAGGGATGGGATTGGGACATGCTGCGCGAGCCTCGCGAGGATCCGGCGCGGGAGACGGGCAGGGACGGCCGGCCTTCCCGGCCGGCCGCCGGGGGCGCTCAGGCGGCCTGCGAGGGCGTCTGGCGGACCGCATCCTCCATCTGGCGGCGCAGGGCCACCACGTCGAGGTCGGTCTCCAGCTCGACGTCGTCGAAGCGCACCACCTCGTCCTTGGCCACCGGGCGCTTGAGCCTGACGTTGTGGGCGAGCCCGATCGGAAGCGCGCCGAGGCGCAGGCTCTTCTCGGCCGGGATCGCGTTCGCCCAGACGGCGTAGCCGCCCTCGCCGTCGAGCATCTCGCCGGGCTTCAGGTCGCGCTTGGCCGTCGCCACCGCGTCGCCGCGGAATTCCTTCGAGCAGCCGGTGGGCTCGTGGCGCAGCACCGCCGAGAGGACGCTCACGCTCGTCTCCAGCCCGATCATGTGGAAGGGACGCCACATCGAGCCGTACCAGCCGGACGGGTCGGTGAGCAGCCCGTACTGGCGGAAGCAGGCCCGCGTGTACTCGCTCGTCGCCTTGAAGGTGACGAAGACGCCGTAGCGGATGTTGTTAAACACCTCGCGCCCGTCCGGCTCCTGGCTCGCCGCGATGTCGACGAGGCCGCTGCGGGGCAGGCGCCCGCCGTCGCTCACGGGGCGGAAGACCCGGGCGAGGTCGTGCAGGCCGGTCGGCGGGAAGGCGAGGCCGTCCTCCGGGCAGTCGAGCCCGGTGCCGTTGGCGACGGCCGCCATCTCGATCGCCGCCTTGGTGCCGTCCGTGAAGGAGTTGTACATCTTGGGATTGAAGTCGCCCTTGCGGACCTCCTCCTCGGACCAGCCGAAGAAGCCCCAGACGGTGTCGGGCGTGGAGTAGCGGTAGCGCGGCTCGAAGTTCATGCCCTTGCCGGCCGAGGTCAGCTCGAAGCCGCAGGAGCGCGCCCAGTCCACCAGTTCGCAGATGATGGCGGGCTGATCGCCGTAGGCCATGCTGTAGACGACGCCCTTCTGGCGCGCCCGCTCGGCCAGCAGCGGGCCGCAGAGCACGTCGGCCTCGACGTTGACCATGACGACGTGCTTGCCGGCCTCGATCGCCTGCAGCCCGTGCCGGATGCCGGCGATCGGATGGCCCGTCGCCTCGATGATGCATTCGATCTCGTCGCAGGCGCTGAGCGCGCCCGCGTCGTCCAGCACGCAGGTCCGGCCCGTGCGCACGGCATCGCCGAGGGTGGGGGCGGCGTAGCGCTCCTCGGGCCAGCCGACGCGGGCGAGGGCGTCGCGGGTGCGGCCGACGTTCAGGTCGGCGATGCCGACGACGTGCAGGCCCTCGATGCGCTGCGCCTGGGCGAGCACCATCGAGCCGAACTTGCCGGCGCCGATCAGCCCGACGCGGACCGGCCGGCCGGCGGAGGCCCGCTGCAGCAGCAGGGTGGACAGGTTCATGGGTTTCCTCCTCCGCGAGGACCGGATGCGCCGCCGCCGCGGCGCCCGGCAGAGCGGGGCCGGGCACGGCGGGAAGGTCCTCAGTGCAACCTGGGCGGGTCTCTTTGGGCAGGTTTCGGGCCGCGCCGCGAGGTCGTGACGAGCAAACGCTAGAAGCGCGCTTCGTGTAGGACAATCCAGTTTTCCGAACGCATCCTGAAGCAGGGCTAAAGGATCGCCGCCCGCTCCTCGGCCCAGATATCCCGCTCCTGCCGGATCCAGTCGAGGAAGACCCGCACCTTGCGGTGGCGCAGGTGGTCGGGCGGGCAGGTCACCCACTGCGTCACCAGCGTCACCCGGGGCGGGGCCTGCACCGGGCAGACGAGGCGCCCCGCCTGCAGGTCCGCCCCCATCATCAGGTCGCTCTCCAGCGCGATGCCGAGCCCGCGGGCGGCGGCGTCGATCGCCATGTGGCTGCGGTCGAACAGCAGCCGGCGCCAGCGCGCGGCCGGGGTGACGCCCGCGAGCGTGAACCAGTGCGCCCACTGCATCTGCGACTTCACCGAGTGGATCAGCCGGTGCCGGGGCAGGTCCGCCGGCGCGAGGCTGCCGGACGCGGCGAGCGCGGGCGCGCAGACGGGCCGGAAGCTCTCCTCCACCAGCCCCTCCGTGTAGAGGCCGGGCCAGCCGCCCGTGCCGTGGCGGATCTCGATGTCGACGCTCTCCTTCTGGAAGGCGGTCGGCTCGTTGGTGCCGTCGAGGCGCAGCTCGATGTCGGGATGGGCGTCGATGAAGCCGGCGAGGCGGGGCAGCAGCCATTTCGTGGACAGGCTCGGCGTCGCCCGCACGGTGAGCGTGGTGACGCGGCGAAAGCCCTGGATGCGCTGCGTCGCCTCCATGATCTGATCGATGCCGCCACCGATCATCTCGAAGTAGCGCTCGCCCGCCTCGGTCAGGACGATGCTGCGGCCCACCTTGCCGATCAGCGCGGTCCCCAGCCCGATCTCCAGCGTCTGGATCTGCTGGCTCACCGCGGAGGGCGTCACGCCGAGTTCCTCCGCCGCCCGGGTGATGCTCCCGGAGCGGGCGACCGCGTGGAAGACCGTGATGGCGCGAAGGGGGACCGGCATGGCGACACTTTAGCTGCGCTACACGAACGCGCAAACAATCTGGATTGTCCTACACGGATTCCCTTCCGTAGAGTCGGGCAGGACACCACAAGAAGCGCCCCGCCGCGGGGCGCCGACAGGGAGGATGAGGGCGCGCGCCACCGCGCCCTGCGGCGCTGCCTTGCGCCGACTCCCCTGCCGCCCGACCCGCGGCCCGCCAGACCAGAAACGATGCCGTACCAGCCCCGCGGGGCGGATGACGGCGCGCGGGAGGAAACACGATGCCGAACGATCCGGATTCCAGCCCCAATCGCGGCCTCTCGCGCCGCAGCCTGCTGACGGCCGCGGCCGCATTCCCGCTGGTCGCGATCCGCACGCGGCCCGCGCTCGCCGCGGAGTTCAACTACAAGCTCGCGACCGGCCAGTCCCTCGCCCAGCCGATCAATGCCCGCCTCGACCAGGCGACGCAGCGCATCCGCGAGGCGTCCGGCGGGCGGCTGGAACTGAAGTTCTTCCCCGCGAGCCAGCTCGGCTCGGACACCGACCTGATCACGCAGGTGCGCGCAGGCGGCATCGAGTTCCTCAACATCGCGGGCTCCGTCCTCTCCACCGTCGCGGCCGGGGCGGCGATCACCAATGTCGGCTTCGCCTTCTCGGATTACGAACATGTCTGGCGCGGGGTGGACGGCCCGGTCGGCCAGTACGTGCGCACCCAGATCGAGAAGGCGGGCCTGATCGTCGCGGCCAAGGCCGCGGACAACGGCTTCCGCCAGATCACCTCCGCGTCGAAATCGATCAAGAGGCCCGAGGACCTGAAGGGCTACCGCATCCGGGTGCCGGTCTCGCCGATCTTCACCTCGCTGTTCTCCGCGCTCGGGGCGAACCCGACCTCGATCAACTTCAACGAGCTGTACACCGCGCTGCAGACCCGGCTGGTCGACGGCCAGGAGAACAGCCTGGTGACGATCGACACCGGCAAGCTCTACGAGGTGCAGAAGTACGTCTCCGAGACCAACCACATCTGGGATCCCTACTGGATCGTGGCGAACCGGCGCGCCTTCGGGCGCCTGCCCGAGCCGCTGCAGGAGATCGTGCGGCGCGAACTCGACCGGGCGGCGATGGAGGAGCGCGAGGACATGGTCCGTCTCACCGGCACGCTCAAGGCCCAGCTCGTCGCCAAGGGGCTCGTCTTCGAGAGCGTCGACAAGGAGGCGTTCCGCCGGAACCTGACCCAGGCCGGGTACTACCGCGAGTGGAAGACCAAGTTCGGGCCCGAGGCCTGGCAGGCCCTCGAAACCGTCACGGGAGAGCTCGCGTGAGCGCGGCGGCCGATCTTCCGAACCGGGTCCAGACGGCCCCGGCGCCCGCTTCCGACTGGCTGGCCCTCGCGGAGCGGGGCCTGCGCGCCGCCGTCGAGGTGCCGGCGGCCCTCGTCGTCGTCGCCGAGGTGGTGATCCTGTTCGTCGGCATCGTCGCCCGCGCCCTCGGCCACCCGATCATCTGGAGCGACGAACTCGCCTCGATCCTGTTCCTGTGGCTCGCCATGCTGGGCAGCGTCGTCGCCATCCAGCGCGGCGAGCACATGCGGCTGACCTTCGTGGTGGGCCAGTTCTCGCCGCGCGTCCAGGCGTGGTGCGAGACGCTCGCGGTCGGGACGACGTTCATCTTCCTGGTCCTGCTGCTCCACGCGGCCTACGACTACACGGTCGACCAGTCCTTCGTGGAGACGCCGGCGCTCGGCTGGTCCGGGACGGTCCGGGCCCTCGCGGTCCCGGTGGGCTTCGTCGCGGCGCTGCTCAGCTGCTCGCTGCGTCTCGCCCGCCACCGGATCGCGGACCTCGTCGGGGTCGCGCTCGTGCTCGCGGTCATCGCCGGGCTGCTCGCGCTCGGCGCACCGGTCCTCACCACAATGGGCGACTGGGCGCTCCTCGTCTTCTTCGTCGGGCTCCTCGGCCTCGGCATCCTGGCGGGCGTGCCGATCGCCTTCGCGTTCGCGCTCGCCACCTCGGCCTACCTGCTCACCGTCACCTCCACGCCGCTCACCATCGTGGTCGGCCGCATGGACGAGGGCATGAGCAGCCTGATCCTGCTGGCCGTGCCGCTCTTCGTGCTGCTCGGCCAACTCGTCGACGCCACCGGGATGGCCCGCGTGATGGTGGCCTTCCTGGCCGCGCTGCTCGGCCACGTGAAGGCCGGGATGTCCTACGTGCTGCTGGGCGCCATGCTGCTCGTCTCGGGCATCTCCGGCTCGAAGACCGCCGACATGGCGGCGGTCGCCCCCGTGCTGTTCCCGGAGATGCGCCGGCGCGGCATGAAGGACGGCGAGCTCCTGTCGCTGCTCGCCGCCTCCGGGGCGATGAGCGAGACGATCCCGCCCTCGATCGTGCTCATCGCCATCGCCTCCGTCACCGGCGTGTCGATCGCGGCCCTGTTCACCGCCGGCATCCTGCCCGCGCTGGTGCTGGCACTGGTGCTGGCGGTGGTCGCCCGCTACCGGGCCGGCCAGGAGGAGGACGCGACCCCGGTGGCGCGGGCGCCGGTCTCCGTGGTGTGGCGGACGCTGCTCATCGCCCTGCCGGCGCTTCTCCTGCCCTTCCTCATCCGCTCCGCGGTGGTGGAGGGCGTGGCGACGGCGACCGAGGTCTCGACCATCGGCATCGCCTACTCGCTCCTGCTCGGACTGCTGATCTACCGGGGCGGCCTGTCCTGGGCAGCCGTGCGGCCGATGCTGGCGCGGACCGCCTCGCTCTCGGGCGCGATCCTGTTCATCGTCGGAGCGGCGAGCGCGATGGCCTGGGCGCTGACGCAATCCGGCTTCTCGCACGACCTCGCCCGGGCGATGGGGGCGGTGCCCGGCGGGAAGTACGGCTTCCTGCTGATCTCGGTGATCGCCTTCATCGTGCTCGGCAGCCTGCTGGAGGGCATCCCGGCGATCGTGCTGTTCGGGCCGCTGCTCTTCCCGATCGCGCACCAGTTCGGCATCCACGAGGTGCACTACGCCATCGTGGTGATCCTCGCGATGGGGCTCGGCCTGTTCGCGCCGCCCTTCGGCCTCTGCTACTACGCGGCCTGCATCATCGGGGATGTCCCACCGGAAGCCGGGATGCGCCGGATCTGGATCTATCTCGGGTCGCTGTTCATCGGCCTCCTGGTGCTGACCTTCGTGCCCTGGTTCTCGATTGGCTTCCTGTGAGGCCGGCGGCCCCCGCACGGGGCGGCTGAGCCGGATCCGCGAGTCCATCTGCACACGGCCCGGGAGGCATCGCCGATGCCTCCCGGGCTCGTTCGCGCCGGGACCGGCTAGACGGTCAGGACGATCTTGCCGAAGTGGCGGTTGGCGCGCATGTGCGCGAGCGCGTCGGCGACCTCCGCGAGGGCGAAGGTGCGGTCGATCGGCAGGCGCAGCCGGCCGTCCTCCAGGGCCGGCCAGAGGTCGGCCCGGGTGCGGCGCACGATCTCGGCGACCTCCTCCGGCGTCCGCGTGCGGAAGGTGACGCCGATGTAGCGCAGGCGCTTGAGCGCGTGCAGGTCGAAGTCGAACGGGCCGGTCTGGCCGCCGAGCCGGCCGACGTTGACGATGCGCCCGCGCACGGCGGCGGCGCGCATGGTGCCCTCGAAGGCGCCTCCCGAGACCTGGTCGATGATGAGGTCGACGCCGCCCGTCGCCGCGTGCGCGGCCTCGGCCCAGCCCGGATCGGCGGTGTCGAGGGCGAGGTCGGCCCCGAATTCGCCGAGGCGGGCGCGCCGGCCCGCATCCGTCGAGGTGCCGATCACGATCCCGGCGCCGAGGAGCCGGGCGATCTGGAGGCCCATCAGGCCGACGCCGGAACTCGCGCCCTGGATCAGGACCGACTCCCCGGCCTGCAATCCGCCGTTGGTGACGATCGCGTCGTGCATGGTCTGCAGGGCGATCGGCAGGGTCGCGGCGGTCGTGACGTCGAGACCGGCCGGGATCGGATGGACCAGCGCCGCGGGCAGCACGACGTGCTCCGCGAAGGCGCCGCTCGCACCGCCCATGACCCGGTCGCCGACGGACAGGCCGGTGACGCCCGCCCCCAGGGCCGCGACCTCGCCGGCGCATTCGAGGCCCAGCCGTGCCCCCGGCCCGCCGCGGGCGCCGTGCATCGCCCCCGACGCCATGATCACGTCGGCCCGGTTGAGGCCGCAGGCCCGCACCCGCACCAGCACCTCGCCCGGACCGGGCTCGGGCGTGGCGACCTCCTCGACGACGACGTGGCCGGACGCGGCCAGGATGGCAGCCTTCATCAGGTTCTCCCAGGTGGCCGCCGGCCTCCCGGAGGCGGGCGGTGCGGCTGTAGATGGGGCGACCGCGGCCGATGTGACCGGGCTTCGCCGCCGCGGGTCCCGGCCGCACCCCAGGATCGCCGCGGGGCTGCGCCCGAGACCGGGATCGTGCCATAGCGCCCGCGCCGGAACGATGCTGTGATGCGCAAGCCCGGAGAGCCGCCGATGACGAGCGAGGCCAGCGAGAGCACGCCCCCGATCTTGACGGTCGACGGCCCCGTCGCGACCGCGCGGCTGAACCGGCCGCGCCACCTCAACCGGATCGAGCCGGAGGATCTGACGGCGCTCCACGCCATCCTGGACGCCGTCGAGGCCGCGCCCGCGATCCGGGTGCTGGTTCTCACCGGGACGGGGCGGGCCTTCAGCGCCGGCTACCATCTCGGGGACATGGCGGCCCGCAACGCCGCGTCGCGCACGGAGGAGACACCCGCGCAGGAGACGCACAAGCAAGAGACGCCCGCAGAGGCGGGCTTCGAGCGGCTCGCCGACCGGCTGGAGGATCTCGCCGTCCCGACGATCGGCCGGCTCAACGGCAGCGTCTACGGCGGTTCGACCGACCTCGCGCTGGCCTGCGACTTCCGCATCGGCGTCGAGGGCAGCGAGATGCGGATGCCGGCGGCCCGGCTCGGCCTGCACTACTACCCGGGCGGGCTCACGCGGTTCACGACCCGGCTCGGCCCGGACGCGGCCAAGCGCCTCTTCCTCACGGCGCAGCGGATCGAGGCCCGCGAGATGCTGGCGATCGGCTACCTCACCAGCCTGGTGCCGCCCGAGGCGCTCGACGCCGAGGTCGCGGCTTTGGCCGCCACCCTGGCGGCGGGCGCGCCGACTGCGATCCGCGGCATGAAGCGCACGATCAACGAGATCGCCCGCGGCACGCTCGATGCCGGGGCGGCGCGGGCGCGCCACCGCGACAGCCTGCGCGGCCCGGAGATCGAGGAGGGCCTGCGAGCCTTCGCCGAGAAACGCCTGCCCGTCTTCACGGGCTGAGCCTCACCGCTGCGGGGGGCCCGTCCGGC
>NZ_JBKIBX010000041.1:29559-41418 GCF_046557895.1 Methylobacterium oryzisoli
GCCCGTCCGGCGCCCCGCCCCCCGACCGGAGTGCCCCATGACGCATCCCCTCGCCCTCGCACGCTTCCGGGTGCTGGACCTGACCCGCGTGCGCGCCGGCCCGACCGCCGTGCGCCAGCTCGCCGATTGGGGGGCCGACGTCGTGAAGATCGAGGCGCGCGACGGCGGCCAGGTGGAGGGCGACCGCGACGGCTCCGACTTCCAGAACCTGCACCGCAACAAGCGCAGCCTGACGCTCGACCTGAAGCAGCCGGAGGGCGTCGCGGTGCTCAGGCGGCTCGCCGAGACCGCCGACGTGCTGGTCGAGAACTTCCGGCCCGACGTGAAGGACCGGCTCGGCATCGGCTACGAGGCGATGCGGGCGGTCAACCCGCGCCTCGTCTACGCCAGCATCTCCGGCTACGGCCAGGACGGCCCCTACCGCCTGCGGCCGGGCGTCGACCAGATCGCCCAGGGGATGGGCGGCCTGATGTCGATCACCGGCCCGGAGGGCGGCGGTCCGGTCCGGGCCGGGATCGCGGTCGCCGATTCGAGCGCCGGGCTCTACTGCGCGCTGGGCATCCTCACGGCACTCCTGGAGCGGGAGGTGTCGGGGGAGGGCCAGTGGGTCCACACCTCGCTGCTCCAGGCGCAGATCGCGCTCCTCGACTTCCAGGCCGCGCGCTGGACGATGGACGGCGAGGTGCCGCCCCAGGCCGGCAACCACCATCCGACCATCAGCCCGATGGGCACCTTCCCGGCGCGCGACGGCCACGTGAACATCGCCCCGCTCGGGCCCCCGATGTGGCGGCGGCTGTGCGAGGTGCTGGGCCACTCCGAATGGATCGAGGATCCGCGCTTCGCCGACGCGCCGGCGCGCCGCCGCAACCGCGCGGCCCTGGTGGAGGCGATCGGGGCCGTGACCCGGACCCGCCCCTCCGCCCATTGGGTGGAGGCCTGCAACGCCGCGGGCATCCCCTGCGGGCCGATCTACGCGCTCGATCAGGTCTTCGCCGACCGCCAAGTCGCGCATCTCGGGATGGCGGAGGCGGTCGCGCATCCGCGCCTCGGGCCGATCCGGCTGGTGAGCCAGCCGGTCCGGATGTCGCGCTCCTCCGGGGCGATCCGCAGCGCCGCGCCGGATCTCGGCGGACAGGCGAGCGAGATCCTGGCGGAGGCCGGCTACGACGCGCAGAGCATCGATGCCCTGAGGCGGGCGAAGGTCGTCTGAGGTGCAGCCCCGGCGCGGGTGGTCCTATCGGCCCCGGCCGGTTCGTCGCAGCGGGGAACCGCGCCGGACCGGGCCGGGATCACGGCCGCCGTCAGCGCGTCGCGCGGCCGTCCAAGGACGATCCGGCCCGGGCCGCCTGATCGCCGATCCGGGTCACCCGCTCGTCCGCGCGGACCGTCAGCACGCTGAAGAACACGAAGGCGAAGGCCGAGAGCAGGAGCCACGTCTCGTAGAGGCCGCGTCGGGGCAGGGCGCGGCGGGCCGCGATGCTCGGCATGGATCGCCTCCTCGTCGAGGGACGCGCGCGACGTGATCGCGGCAGGGATGGCAGCATCTCAGCCGGCGCAGGGCCGCAGGTCAATGGAATGGATTTCCGTTCTCACCCGTTCCGGGAGACGCAGAACCCTCGAACGGCCGCGCCGGGAGACATCCTTGTTCGTCGCGCCAGCCGGAGCGGTCGCGACGGCGAGCGGGAGGACTTTACGGGGACGGCCCCGCATGCTCTCGCTGGCCGCATCGCCCGCCCGGGGCCGCGCGCTGTGCCCGCGAGCGCCGTCGCGCGCGGACCTCTTGCCGTCGTTCCCAGGGAAGCCCCCGTCATGAAGACCTACACCATCGCCGCGATTCCCGCCGACGGCATCGGCATCGAGGTCATCGCCGCCGGCATCGAGGTGCTGAACGCGCTCGCCGAGCGATCCGGCAGCTTCACATTCCGGTTCGACCACTTCGACTGGGGTTCGGACTACTACAAGACGCACGGCGTGATGATGCCCGCGGACGGGCGCGAGCAGATCAGGAACCACGACGCGATCTTCTTCGGCGCGGTCGGCGCGCCGGACGTGCCCGACCACATCACCCTGTGGGGCCTGCGCCTCGCCATCTGCCAGCCCTTCGACCAGTACGCCAACGTGCGCCCGACCCGGATCCTGCCGGGCATCACCAGCCCGCTGCGCCACGTCTCGGGGCCGGAACTCGACTGGGTGATCGTGCGCGAGAATTCGGAGGGCGAGTACGCGGGCGTGGGCGGGCGCGTGCATCAGGGCCACCCGGAAGAAGTCGCCACCGACGTCTCGATGATGACGCGCAGCGGTGTCGACCGCATCATCCGCTACGCCTTCAGGCTGGCCCAGAGCCGCCCGCGCAAGCTCCTGACGGTCGTGACGAAATCGAACGCGCAGCGCCACGCCATGGTGATGTGGGACGAGATCGCCGCCGAGGTGGCGCGGGACTTTCCGGACGTGACCTGGGACAAGATGCTGGTCGACGCCATGACGATGCGCATGGTGATGAAGCCCGAGACCCTCGACACGATCGTGGCGACGAACCTGCACGCCGACATCCTGTCGGACCTCGCCGCCGCGCTCGCCGGCTCGCTCGGCATCGCGCCGACCGCCAACATCAACCCGGAGCGCCGGTTTCCGTCGATGTTCGAGCCGATCCACGGCTCGGCCTTCGACATCACCGGCAAGGGCATCGCCAACCCGATCGCCACCTTCTGGACCGCCTGCCAGATGCTGGAGCACCTCGGCGAGCCGGCGGCGGCTAACCGGCTGATGCGCGCGGTCGAGCGGGTGACGGCCGATCCGACCCTGCACACGCCCGACCTCGGCGGCACGGCGACCACGCGCCAGGTCACGGACGCGGTCATCGCGGCGATCCAGGGCGATAACGCGTGAGGTGAGGTCCGGCCGCCCGGCGGCCCGGCCCCGCTCGCGCGGGGTGCCGTCAGCGGCGGCCCCAGGAGAGGCGGGGCCGCCAGATGCCGAGCGCGACGTTGGCGGTCGCGACCGCGAGCAGCACCCACAGCGTGCCCTGCTCGGCCCGGAGCGAGCCGGCCAGCGTGGCCGGATCGACCTGCCCCGCCAGCGCGCCCGCGCTCCGCTCGGCCTCCCGCTGCATCGGCCCCTGGACGCCGACGAAGCCGTACTCGAACAGCAGGATGCCGGTGGCGAGCTTCACCCAGGCCCATCCGGCGCTGTGAAAGGCGCGGTTCAGCGCGATCGCCAGCAGGCCGGCCACCAGCGTCACCGCGAGCGACGGGAGAAAGATCCACGTCGCCACCGCCGCCATGGCCTCGCGCATCAGCGCGTACCCGGCCAGGGCGGAGGAGGGAGGCGCGACGCTCGCCATCACGACGAGGGATGCCATCGCCCCCATCAGGCCGATGGACCCCATCGTGTGGAGAAATTTCATCAGGCGTCGCACCGAGCCGGTCTCCGCGGCGGGACAGCGGCAGCCTACGGGAGGTGAGACGCGGCCGGGAGTCACATTCCCGTGCCGGGCCGGGGCCGCTCCGGGATCACCCTTCCGACGTCCCGATCAATGGAGTCCCGAGGGAGCGGGGAGGGGTGGATCGGTGAGGAGGCCGCCGCGCGGTGGCGCTGATCCCATCCAGGGCGCGGATGCGGGGTACGGCGAAGTCCGTCGGGTCCCCATGGCGGTTTCGCGGCTTCCCGGACCACCCGACCGAAGCGCGATGCTCCCGACCCCGCAGCCCGATCGTGAGGAGGCCTTCAACTGCGTCCGTCGCCGCTTCCGCGCCGCGATCCAGGCGGCGACGTCCGGGTCCGAACGGGCGCCGTTCTCCAGCCAGCGGCAGGGATCGGCGACCGACCCGGAAATGCGGCTCGACGCCGTCGACGCGCCGCGTCTCGGGACGGGGCATGAAGGTTTCCGTCCTCCTGGCAGGCCGCTCGGTGCGGCGGGGCCGTCCGAGGCGACCGCCCCGCATCCGTTCACGCGATGGCGAGGTGCCCGGCGCCGAGCTTGGCGACGGGCTCGAAGGAATGCGGCAGCCGCGAACCGGACCGCGGCCCGCCCAGGATCAGACCCGGCACGTCGTGGGGCCATGCCGGCGCGCCCGAACCGGGGGTTGCGCCGACCGCGCGAAGGACATTCGCCGCGAGGTCCGGAACGATGCTCCAGGCCACGGTCGCGCCCAGCTCGGCGAGGCCCAGGGCCACACGGGTCGCCGAGGCCGCCCGCGTCCGATCCGTCCTGAGGGCCGACCAGGGCGCGGCCTCCTGGACGTAGGCGTTCGCCCGCGCCCACAACCCCCGCGTCTCCGCCGCAGCCCTCCGGAACTCCCGCGCCGCGTGATGCGCGCGGATGGCGGCGACCCTTTGCTCCACGTCGGCCGCCAGCGCCCGCTCGGCCTCGCCCGGCTCGCCACCCTCCGGCACGCGCCCGTCGAAGGCCGTCCGCGCGAAGCGGGTCACCCGCTGCGCGAAGTTGCCGAACACGTCGGCCAGGTCCTTGTTCACCTCCGCCACGAACCGCGCCGCCTGGAAGTCCACGTCCGCGCGCTCGGGCGCGTTCGCGATCAGCCACCAGCGCCACAGATCGGCCGGC
Source organism: Methylobacterium oryzisoli (assembly GCF_046557895.1). Classification (NCBI taxonomy): domain Bacteria; kingdom Pseudomonadati; phylum Pseudomonadota; class Alphaproteobacteria; order Hyphomicrobiales; family Methylobacteriaceae; genus Methylobacterium; species Methylobacterium oryzisoli. The sequence continues at coordinate 34,121 of NZ_JBKIBX010000041.1, forward strand.
AGCGCGTCGAGCGCCGCGTCGAGAAAAACGCCCCGTCCTCGGCTCGTCGAGAACTTGCCGCCCTCGTGGGTCAGCCAGTGGAAGCCCTTGATCACGTCCACCGTGCGCCAGGGCTCGCCCGAGCCGATCAGCGTCGCCGGGAAGCCGACCGCGTGGAACGGCACGTTGTCCTTGCCCAGGAACTGCACGTAGGTCGTCTCGCGCGCCGCGTCGCCCCACCACCACGCCCGCCAGTCCCGGCCCGGCGCGGCGGCGGCCCAGTCCTGCGTCGCCGCGATGTAGGCGATGGGCGCGTCGAACCAGACGTAGAACACCTTGTCCTCGAAGCCCGGCCGCGGCACCGGCACGCCCCAGGCGAGGTCGCGGGTGATGCAGCGGTCCTTGAGGTCGGCGGTGAGCCAGCTTCGCGCGAGGGAGGCGACGAAGGGCGGCCAGCCCGCGCGCGTGCCGAGCCAGTCGCTCAGGCGATCCAAGAGCGCCGATTGGCGCAGGAAGAGGTGGCGGCTCTCGCGCAGCTCCAGCCGCGCGTCGCCCGACAGCGCCGAGCGCGGCGCGATCAGGTCGGCGGGATCGAGCAGGCTGCCGCAGCTCTCGCACTGGTCGCCCCGCGCGCCGTCGTCGCCGCAATGCGGGCAGGTTCCGAGCACGTAGCGGTCGGGCAGGTAGCGCCCGTCCGCGGGTGACCAGACCTGCGGCACGAGCCGTTCGTCGATCAGCCCGGCCGCGTCGAGGCGACGGTAGAAGTGCTGGGTCAGCGCGTGGTTGGCGGGCGAGGAGGAGCGGCCGAAATGGTCGAAGCTCAACCCGAAGCGGCGATAGACGTCGGCCTGCCGGGCGTGCTGGGCGTCGCAGAAGGTCCGGGGATCGAGCCCGGCCTGGGCGGCCGCGATCTCGGTCGGGGTGCCGTGCTCGTCGGTGGCGCAGACGAACAGCACCTCGCTGCCGATCTGGCGGTGGAAGCGGGCGTGCACGTCGGCGGGCAGGAGCGAGCCGACGAGGTTGCCGAGGTGCTTGATGCCGTTGACGTAGGGCAGCGCGCTGGTGATCAGGATGCGGCGTGTCATGGTGATGCGTCCCGTGCGGAGAGGGTGGACGCGCCGAACCCGCGAACGAAAAAGCCCTCCCGCGCGGCACGGAAGGGCTGGGGTTCGGCGCTCTCGCCTGTCGCGCGCTGGCGCGCGTCACCCTCTCCGGCCGGACCTCGTGCGGTCGGGCCGGGTCATTCGCGGGGTATGGGCGAGGACCGGACGCATTCTCGTGGACTACCGCGTCGGCGAATGGCGATCAAGGCAGAGGGGTGCGCGGCCCGCCCCGCCGGACCGACCGGGCTTCGCCACCGGCGCGGCCCGGCGGGCCGACGGCGGGCTGGGGACGGTGCGACCTCATGGCCGCGCTTGGCGTCCGCCGACGAGGTCCCAGTTTCCGAGCATCGCGGCTCAAGAAGGATGGCCCGCATGTCCCGGTCCCGAATGCACCTGCCGGACGTCCGGTCCGTCCCGCCACCGCCCGAGAGCGCCGTGGCGTCCTGGTATCCCGGCGCGGACCTCGCCGACGCCTTCGCCGCCGCGCTGCCCGGCCCGGGGCCGCACGACCTGTCCGGACGGGCTCGGGATGCGCTCGCGAACCTGCCCCCGTGGGTCTCGGCCGCCATGCGGCTGCGCGACGCCGCGGTGCGCCCCTTCGGGCTGCGGACGTCGGGCGAGATCCGAACCCGCCTGGAGCGCGGCGGACGGGATCGGATCGGCTTCTTCCCGGTCCTCTCGCGCTCGGACCGGGAGATCGTGCTGGGCGAGGACGACCGCCATCTCGACTTCCGCGTCTCGCTGCTCCTGCGCCTGCGCGCGGATGGCGGGGAGGATCTCGTCATAACCGCCGTCGTGCGCTGCCGAAATCGGCTCGGCCGCGTCTACCTCGCGGCGATCCTGCCCGGGCATAATCTCATCGTGCGCTCCATCCTGCGCCGGGCCGCCGCGCCGTAGACGGCCCTGCCAGCCGGCACCGGCGCCCTCAGGCCGCAAGGTGCCCGTCGCACGCGGCGAGCGAGGGCACCGGGGTGATCTCGTCGGTCGAGATCTCCGACCGGAGCGGAGCGCAGTCCCCGGCCGTCAGGTCCTCGCCCGCGAGCTGGCGCCGGATGAGCGTCGGCCCCGTCGGACAGGAAGAGGATCCGACCCGGCAGGTCGAGGATCGGAGCCGGGGCGCTCCCGGAGGGGCGGGCCTGCGGTCGCACTACTCGGCCCTGGCTCCGGAGAGGGAGACGAGCGCCTGGTGCTTCTCCAGCTCCCTGGCGAAGAAGGCAGCGGACTCGGCGGGATCCATCGCGAGCGCCGTCGTCGATTGCGCCGCGAGATCCGCCCTCATGCGGTCCGTCGCGAGCCCCGCCTTCGCCTCCCGGTAGAGCCGGTCGACGATCGGGCCGGGGAGGTTCCTGGGGCCGATCAGCGCGATCCAGGCATCGAAGGCGTAGTTCGGCAGGCCCGCCTCCGCCATGGACGGCACGTCGGGCAGCGCCGAGATGCGCTGCGGCGTCGAGACGGCGAGCGCCCGCAGGTTGCCCGCCGCGATCTGCGACTGCGCGGCCGAGACGGCGGCGAAGCCGAGCTTGATGTGGCCCGCCACGAGGTCGTTCAGGAGCGGGCCGGTGCCCCGGTAGGGGACGTGCTTGATGTCGACCCCGGCCTACCGCGCGAACAGCACGCCCGCCAGATGGATCGCGCTTCCGGTGCCGGCCGACCCGTAATCCAGCTCCCCCGGCCGGTTGCGGGCCATGGCGATCACGTCCGCGACGCTCCTGGCCGCCACGGATGGGTGCACCACGAGGACGATGGGCACGGTGGCCAGGACGGAGATCGGCGTGATGTCCCGCAGGCTGTCGAAGGGGACCGATTTGATGATCCCCGGATTGATGACGTGGTTCGAGGACACCATCGCGAGCGTGTGGCCGTCCGCGGCGGAGCGCACGAGTTCGCCCGTCCCGATGACGCCGCCGGCTCCCGGCCGGTTGTCGATGATGAAGGGCTTGCCCAGGCTCTGGGTCATCCGCTCGCCGAGCTGCCGGGCCAGGATGTCGACGCTCGAGGCCGGTGCCAGCGGCACGATCACCCGCACCGGACGGGACGGATAGGCGTCCGGCGCCGCCTGAAGGGTGGAGGCGGCCAGGGTCGCGGCCGCGCCCCCGAGGAAGCTCCTGCGATCGAGCGCGAGCCTTCGCATGCGTTCTCTCCCGATAACCTTCTGCGGCTGGGCCGGAGACCGCTCGAACGGCGGCATCCGGACCCTACCGCGTGGGGCAAACACCGGAAAAGTTTCGATTTGGAAACGCAGCGTTCTCCGTGAGGGAACACGCCGCCGGAGCGGACCGACCGAAACGATGACGGACCCAGACATCCAGACCCTGCGGCCGTTCCTGTCCATCTTCGATCTGCGCAACCTTCGTCGGGCTGCCGAACGCCACACCATCGCGCCGTCCGCGGTGACCCGGCGCCTGAGCGAGCTGGAGCGGCATGACGGGGTGACCCTGTTCGACCGCCGCCCGCGCGGGGTCGAGCCGACCCATGCCGGGGAGGAGCTGGCCCGCCACGTCCGGGACCTGCTGACGACGCTCGGGCGCATCCGGGCCGACAGCTGGACGATCGTCCGCAACGTCGCCGAGGGGCGGCGGATCTGGACCCGGCGGAGCGGCACGGCGGGCCAGAACGCCGTGCCGCCCATCAGCCCGATCCGTCGAAGCGCCCGGGCGGGCAGCGCACCGGGAGGCTCAGGCGCGTGGCGAGCGCCGCCAGGACCGGCCCCGCCGCGCCGTCCGGGAAGGCCGAGACCTGGCCGTCGCCCGTCTCCATCAGCCACCAGCGTCCGTCCCGCCCCGGGGCGAGGTCCGCCGTGGCGAAGGGGGAGGGCAGGCAGCGCGCGATCTCCGCCATGAGGGCGCCCGGCGGAGGTTTTCCGGATGCCCCCTCGCGCGGTCAGCAGCCCACGATCGCGCCGTCGAGGACGAACGTCCGCCACTCGCCCCGCGCGCGGTCGAGCTCGACGAGTCTGCGAAAGACCAGCCCGCCGACGAGGTCGCGTCCCTGCAGATCGCGGAAACGATCCGTCACCCGCCGCACCGCCGCGCGGTCGGAGGCGTCCGGGATCAGGCAGGCGGTATCCCAGTAGCCGGCGGCCTGCGACTTCACCCAGTCCTTCACCGTGACCGCCGCCGTCCCGAACGGAGCGAGCGTGGCCTCCAGCGCACCCGGCGCATCGAGGTCGGCCTCCTCCAGCCAAACCGTCTGCGGCATCCAGCGCCCGACATGGGCGTGCGCCTCGGGCAGGTGGTGGCACGCGGCGTAGGCGCCGGGAGGAGTGAGAAGATCGATGCCCCTGGCCGCGAGCGCCGCATGCAGCCGCGCGAAGGCGTCCGCGCGCATCATCCAGCCGCGATAGACGGCGGGTCCCGGCGCGGGGTGCGCCGCCCGCCCGAGGGCCGCCCGCATGTCCCCGGCGGCGAGGGCGTCGTGGTCGACAAGGAGCGGCTGGAGCCCCGCCCGACGGGCAGCATCCGCCTCGGCGGCGAAGGCCGCGTCCGGTACCCGCCGGTCGAGGGGGTCGCAGCAGAGGACGATGTGCGCCATGGCTTGGCTCCGAGGCTCACCGGGTGTCGACGCGGCAGGCCGCGCTGCCGCCGGCGCGCATCGCCGGCGTCACTCCACGGACGCGAGCGGCTTGGCGATCTCCTCCAGCGATTTGCCTTCCGCCGCGACGCCCCAGATGCCGCCCACCACCGCCGCCACGGCGAGCAGCGCCACGCCGAGCAGGTAGCCGTAGAAGACGTTGGTGCGCGAGCCCGTGTCGATCAGGGCGCCGAACAGCGACGGGCCCAGGACGCCGCCGATGCCGGTGCCGACGGCGTAGAACACCGCGATCGCCAGCGCGCGCACTTCGAGCGGGAAGGTCTCGCTGACCGTGAGATAGGCCGAACTCGCCGCCGCCGAGGCGAAGAAGAACACCACCATCCAGGCGGCGGTCTGGCCGACGGGGCCGAGCAGCGACTGCTGAAACAGGAGGCCGACGATGGCGAGCAGCAGGGCGGAGATGCCGTAGGTGAAGGCCAGCATCGGCCGCCGACCGATCGTGTCGAAGTACCGCCCCAGGATCACCGGGCCGAGGAAGTTTCCGGCCGCGAACGGCAGCAGGTACCAGCCGACATGGTCCGAGGGAACGCTGAAATCCTTGAGCAGGATGATGCCGTAGGTGAAGTACACGCCGTTGTAGAAGAAGGCCTGCGCCATCATCAGGCTCAGGCCCACCAGCGTCTGGGTGCGGTAGTCCCGCAGCATCGCCGTGAACACCGCGGAGAACGGCGTGTGCGAGCGCGTCCGGATCTTCAGGGTCGGCAGGTGCGCGGGCGGCGGCGGCACCGCGACGCCCGATTCCTGCAGCCGGCGCTCGATGCCGGCCACGACCGCCTCGGCCTCTTGGATGCGCCCGTGGGTGAGCAGCCAGCGCGGGCTCTCCGGGATCCACGAGCGCAGGAGCAGGATGACGAGGCCGATCCCGCCGCCGATGAAGAAGGCGACCCGCCAGCCCGTCTGCGGGTCGATGACGTCCTTGTTCAGGAGCACCACCGAGGCGAACGAGCCCGAGGCCGCCCCGAGCCAGAAGGTGCCGTTGATGGCGAGGTTCACCCAGCCGCGCGCCCGCGCCGGGATGAGCTCCTGAATGGTCGAGTTGACCGCCGTGTACTCGCCGCCGATGCCGGCGCCGGTGAGGAACCGGAAGAGGCAGAAACTCCAGATGTCCCACGACAATCCGGTCGCGGTGGTGGCCGCCAGGTAGGTAGCGAGCGTAATGAAGAAGAGCTTCTTGCGCCCGAGCCGGTCGGTGAGCCAGCCGAAGCCGACCGCGCCGATCACCGCGCCGGCGAGGTAGGCGCTGGTGGCCAGCCCGATGTCGGTGGCCGTGAAGCGCAGGGTCGGGCTCTCCATGAGCGCGCCGATGAGGGTGCCGGCCAGCGTCACCTCCAGGCCGTCGAGCACCCAGGTGATGCCGAGCGCCAGCACCACCAGGGTGTGGAACCGCCCCCAGGGCAACCGGTCGAGGCGGGCCGCGATGTCGGTCTCGACGATCGTGCCGATCGGAACCCGGTCCGGCATTCCCCGGGCGTGGCCCGCCTCGCTGGTGGCGGCGATCGTCTCTGCCATCGGTCGTCTCGCTCCGGATGCCCTCAAGGCAACCGAGTGCAACGATCGAAGCCGTCGCGGGTTCGCGCCGCAGCCGCGGGATCCCGGACGGCGCGCGTCACGACGGCTTCGTGCGCGGCAGCGGCCGGCTCGCGAAGCGCGAGCCCGCGAGCAGGAACCGCCAGGGCGTCTCGGCACCGCGCGTGATGCCGATGCGGGGACCGGACACGACCGCGACCGGCTCATCCCGCGCCAGGAGCCGGAAGGGCGCGCGGTCGAGAGGCCGGCCGTCATGCGCGCCCGTGATGGCCAGCGCCTGGCAGACGCGGCCCGGGCCGGCGCAGAGGAGGCGCGGCGCCGTCGTCCGCCGGCGCGCCGCCATGACGTCGAGCCCCGCGGTCGGGGCGAGCGCCCGCACCAGCACCGCGCTGCCGACCTCGCAGACGATGTTCATGCACCAGTGCAGGCCGTAGGAGCGGTAGACGTAGGCGTGTCCCGGCGGCCCGAACATGCTGGCATTGCGCCGGGTCGGCCCGGAAAAACTGTGCGAGGCCGGGTCGGACCGGTCGTAGGCCTCGGCCTCCACGATGAGGCCGCCGATGCCGTCGACCAGGAGCCGGCAGCCGATCAGGTCGGCGGCCGCCTCGGCGGCCGGACGGGCGAACCACGAGAGAGGGATCTGATTCATCGCAGCTCATGACAGGCCGGCCTGCCGGTCCCGTTACCCCGGGCGCGGCCGCAGCGCGAACCCTCGTCCGTTCGCCGATCTCTCTCCGAACCGCCCCGCGCCGCGGCCGTTGTCCCGCCGGATCGTTCTCGCACGCGATGGAGTGCCGACATGAATGCCAAGCTGTGGTCCGCCGCCGTCGTCGCCCTGGCCCTGACCGCGGGCGGCGTCGGCTCGGCCTCTGCTCAGGGTGCCAGCGGGTCGACCAGCGGGCATAGCGGGGGAAGCAACACCAGCAACCAGACCAAGCCCGGCAGCGGGTCGGGCCGCTGAGCGGTTGCGGGAGATGTCACGCGGGCAGGCTCCGCCCGGGTGAGATCCGTTCCTGATCGTCCCGGCGGCCCTGATCGGCGCGGGCCTCGTCGACCTGCTGTACGATGCGGCGCGCCTGCGGGGCTACCCGCAGGCGC
>NZ_JBKIBX010000041.1:41490-58323 GCF_046557895.1 Methylobacterium oryzisoli
GCCTGCGGGGCTACCCGCAGGCGCGCCGTCGCACGGTTCGTCGGGTGCCGCGCAGCCTCCGGGCAGGCCCTGCGCGGGCCGATCGCCGTCAACCGCGCTGCGCGCGCCGGAGCCGGACGACCGCCCGATCGAGGGCGCCCAGGAAGGCCGAGCGGTCCTTGGCCGAGAAGGGCCGGGAGCCGCCCGTGACCAAACCGGCCTCGCGCAGATCCTGCATCAGGTTCCGGCTTGCCAGGGCCATCCCGATCGAGGCCTCGGTGAACGGCTTGCCGGCGGGGCCGAGAACCGTGGCTCCGGACTTCACGCAGCGGCTGGCCAAGGGCACGTCGGCCGTGACGACGATGGCCTTCGGGCCCGCCCGCTCGGCGATCCAGTCATCCGCCGCATCGAAGCTTCCGGGGACCACGACCCGCTCGATCCAAGGCTCGCGGGGCAGGTTCATGAAGCTGTTGGCGACCACGAAGACGTGCAGCCCGTAGCGGGCCGCGACCCGGTAGACCTCGTCCTTCACCGGGCACGCATCCGCATCCACGAAGATCGTGATCTGGTCCGCTTGGCTCATGCCGATCGTTCTTCCGGGTGCGCTCGGTGGGGGTTCAGCGTCCGAGATGGCGCGTGATGCCTCCACCGTACAGACCACGCCGGGGGAGGGGAACGCGATCACGGCGGCGGTGCCGCGGGAACCGAGCGGCGGGCGCAAGCACAGGATGGCGCCGGGACCGGCCGGGCGGTAACGGCATCGGCCACGAGCAGCCGAGCCCGACGACGCCATGCCCTTCAGTTCCGATGATCTCCTGGCGCGCTTGCGCGAACGCGGTGTCGAGGCCGCGTTGCACGAGCATCCGCCCGTCCTCACCGTCGAGGCGATGCTGGCGCATTGCGGCGACATCCCGGGCGCGCATACCAAGAACCTGTTCCTGCGCGACGGCAGGAAGGCCTACTTCCTCGTCACCCTGCGCCACGACGCGCGCGTCGATCTGAAGGCCTTCCGGCAGGTCCTCGGGGCACGGGGCGGCCTCTCCTTCGCCAGTCCGGACGCCCTCCGGGAGCATCTTGGCGTGGAAAGCGGCGCAGTCTCGCCCCTGGCCGCGATGAACGCGCAGCCCGGGGGCGTGAGCGTGTTCATCGAACAGGCCCTGCTCGAAGCGGACCGGATCAACCTCCACCCGCTGGTGAGCACCCGCACGCTGTCCATCGTCCCGGCGACGGTCGTCGCCATCCTGGGCGAAGCCGGTCATCCGGTCACGCCGTTCACGCTTCCGGAGAGCGGCGAGCCCGAGACGGTCGCCGGCAGCGGGGCTCGGGAGCAGGAAGGCTGAGAGAGCCGTCGCTTCCACCCTCTCGCGCCTGGGATGAAGGCCAGCGCGATGCCGGCTCTCGCGATGGCCGCTGCGTCGCCGTCGACCGGCCTGCACGATTCCGCGACACCCGGCGGCATCCCGGGGGAGAACGCGTCCTGCTGCGGGAGAACGAGCCTCGCCCCACACGCCTGCGGACCCGCAGCGGGTCCCACCGCAGGACAGGGGCCGTCTCAGCGCACGCGCTGCCACTCGATGGCGATCCGGGTGCCGTCCGGCCTCCGGAAGCTCTCCCGCATGCGATCACCCTCGACGACGAGCTGGAGCTGCTCGGTCGTGCGCACGTCGCCGATCCAGTTCGGGAAGGTCGACCCCTCCACGCGGTTGCCGCTGAAGGCGCCCGCCGCATCCACCGTATAGGTGCCGAAGAAGCCGATGCTGCCGGCCATGGCGGCGCGGTTCTCCTCCGCGGAGCCCTGGCCCCGCGCGTTCGAGGCGAATCTCGGCACGTCGGCGTCGCTGAGAACCTCGACGAAGTGCATGTCGGGGGTGAACACCAGCAGCCCGTTCGGGCGCGCGCCGTAGGCCGGCGCGTTCCGACCGTCCGGGTCGATGCGCGCGGACACCATGCGCCACGTCCCCAGAACCTGGTTGGCGGGTTCGGCCCTGGCAGCGGACGCCGCGGCGAGTGCGGCGACGAGCACGGGAACGACAAGCTTCGACCGATCCATCACGCTTCTCCGATTGGTCCTTCGGTCGCCACGGGCGGTGCGGGCCGCTCGCTCCGGGTCGCGGCCATTCCGTCGACGTCGGCGGCGAGCGCGACCGATCTCTGCTCCTCCAAGGCGGCGCGGCGCGCGTCGAGGGCGCGGGCGATGGTGTGGTAGGCCGTGCTGCCCAGCACGAGGCGCAGCGGCGGCCGCTCGGCATCGGCCGCCGCGATGATGGCATCGGCCCCCTTGGCGGCGTCCCCCGTCAGAACGAAGCCCCCGCCGTCGACCGCGCGGCGGACATCGCCCGCGGGCGTCGCCGCGTAGGCCGGCATCGGCGTCGTCCGGTCGAGCCCCGCGCGGAACCCGGTCTCGGTCGGGCCAGGCTCGACCAGCAGGAAGTCGATGCCGAACGGGGCCACCTCCTGCGCGACCGCCTCGACGAAGCCTTCGATGCCCCATTTGGTGGCGTGGTAGAGGGAGAAGCCGGGGTAGGCGATCTGTCCTCCTTCCGAGGAGATCTGCACGATGCGGCCGCCGCCCTGGCGGCGCAGGTGCGGCAGGCAGGCCCGGATCAGCTGGATCGCGCCGACGAGGTTGGTCGCGACCTGGCGTTCGACCTGCGCGTCGCTCGCCTCCTCGGCCGCCCCGAACAGCGCGTAGCCCGCGTTGCTGACAACGATGTCGATGCGTCCCGCGACCTCGAACGCGGCGTCCGCGGTCGTCCGCAGGCCGGCCGTGTCGGCGACGTCGAGGCGCCGCACGATCAACCGCGCGCCATGCCGGTCGGCGAGGTCGTCGAGGGCGGCCGGCCGGCGGACGGTGGCGACGACCGTATCGCCGCGGGCCAGCAGTTTTTCGGTCAGCAAGCGGCCGAAACCGCTCGATGTGCCGGTGATCAACCACGTCTTCGACACGGCGCATGCTCCTCTCGGGGTGCCGTCGATCTAGGGGCTTTCGCCGCATCGCATTAGACGGCACAATCCGCATGCCCTGGTGAGAGGAGGCCACCAATCACCAAGCCGACCCTCGCCGACCTCACCGCCTTCGCGAGCGTGGCGGAGCACCGGAGCTTCACCCGGGCGGCCGACGCCCTCGGCCTGTCGCGCTCGTCCCTCAGTCACACGGTCCTGTCGCTCGAACGCCGGCTCGGGCAGCGCCTGCTGCACAGGACGACCCGCAGCGTCGCCCCGACGGAGGCGGGCGCCCGGCTGCTGCGGCGGGTCGGGCCGGTCCTGCGCGACCTCGATCACGCGCTCGACGAGTTCGCGCAGGACCAGGGGACCTTGCGCGGGACGTTGCGGATCAACGCCAGCGAGCTGGCCTCCCGCCTGCTCCTGCGCTCCGTCGTGCCGGCCTTCCTCGACCGCCACCCCGGCCTGGCGCTCGAACTCGTGGCGGACAACCGCTTCGTCGACATCGTCGAGCGCGGCTTCGACGCCGGGGTGCGCCTCGCCGAAGCCGTGCCGCAGGACATGATCGCGGTGCCCTTCGGTGGCGAGGTCCGCTTCGTCGCGGTCGCCTCACCCGGGTATCTGGCGGGAAACGCACCCCCGCGCTCGCCCGACGACCTTCGGTCGCACCGGTGCATCCGGCACCGCATGCCCAGCGGCAAGCCCTACCGCTGGGAGTTCGCGCGGCACGGGCGGGAATGGGTCGTGGACGTGCCCGGCCCCCTCACCCTCGACCATAACGGCCTGATGGTGGAGGCCGCCGCAGCGGGGCTCGGCATCGCCTACGTCTCGGAGCAGGCCGCACGGCCCTTGCTGGACGAGGGGCGGCTCGTCGTCGTCCTGAGCGAGTGGTCCCCGCCGGTTCCGGGGCTGTGCCTCTACTATGCCGGGCAACGCCACGTTCCGGCGGGGCTGCGCGCCTTCATCGACGTCCTGACCGGACGCTCCGGCGCTCCCGAACGCCCATCGCCGGACGCTCCCGGCCCCGACCGCCGAGGGGGCTCGGGCGGCGGCCCCGAGATGGCGTGACGGCCGTCGCGCCGCCGGGCACCGGCACGAACCGGAGGTTGCTCGACCCGCTACCGGCGGTCGCTGCGCCCCACGCGATGCCGAGGAACAGTCGGGCCGGGTGGTGGTTCGCTCCTGATGACTGCCTACATGCTCGTGCTGGCCGGCTTCGGTGCCCTCGTTCTCCTGACCGCGTGGCTGCCGATGGTTCTGCGGCAGATGCCGCTGTCCCTGCCGATCTGCTGCGTCGGCATCGGCGCGGTGCTGTCGGCTTTCCCCGAGATCCTCGGTGCCATGCCCCGTCCGCAGGAGCACCTCCTCGTCGTCGAGAAGGCGACCGAGTTGGTCGTCATCATCTCGCTCATGGGCGCCGGCCTGAAGCTCGACCGCGTGTTCGGCTGGCGGTGCTGGATCGTGACGTGGCGGCTTCTGGGCATCGCCATGCCGCTCACCATCCTGATCCTGACCGTGCTCGGCTCCGCTCTCCTCGGCCTCGGCACGGCGACGGCGCTTCTGCTCGCGGCCGCTCTCGCGCCGACCGATCCGGTGCTCGCCAGCGACGTGCAGGTCGGACCGCCGGGTGAAGGCCGGGAAGACGAGATGCGGTTCGCCCTGACCTCCGAGGCCGGCCTGAACGACGGGCTCGCCTTCCCCTTCGTGCATCTCGCCCTGGCCATGTCGGCGGCGAGTGTCGGTCTGCCGGAGCTGGGACAATGGTTCGCCGTGGCCGTGCTCTGGAAGCTCGTCGTGGGGATCGGCCTGGGAGGGGTGATCGGCTGGGCTCTCGGCTGGCTCACCTTCCATCTGCCGAACCGAGCCAAGCTGTCGCGCACCGGCGATGGCTTCGTGGCGCTCGGCATCACGTGCCTGACCTACGGCGTGGTCGAGATGGCGCACGGCTATGGTTTCGTGGCCGTGTTCGTGGCGGCTGTGGCGCTGCGGGCGACGAAGCGGGGGCATGACTATCATCACAAGCTGCACAGCTTCGCCGAGGAACTCGAACGCCTGCTGATGATGGTGCTGCTCGTCGGCTTCGGAGCCGCGCTCGTGGGCGGGGGCCTGCTCCAGGCCCTCTCGTGGGAGAGCGTGGCCTTCGCGCTGATCGCGCTGTTCGTCGTGCGTCCTGTGAGCGGCTGGCTTGCTCTTCTCGCGACGGATCAGCCGGCGAGCGAACGGGCCGTGATCAGCTTCTTCGGCATCCGCGGCGTGGGCACGATCTACTATCTGGCGTACGCGCTGGGCCACGCGACGTTCGAGCAGCCCGATCTGCTCTGGAGCACGGCGAGTCTCACGATCATGATCTCCATTCTGCTGCACGGGATCACGGTCACGCCGGTGCTGCGCTACCTCGATGTGCGCAGCGGCCGTGACACGGAGAGTGCGCAGCTCGGCCTGCCTCTGCCATCCTGAGCTCAGGGAAGCTCCGATGGGCGCGGTAGCTGGACGGAGGCAGGTGGTGGCCGGGAACAGCGCCAACGCGGCGCTGTTGCCTGGGCAGCGGCTACGCAGACCGGCACCTGAGATCATGGAAGCCCCAGGCGAGATTACGTTCGAGCAGATCCGTGAGCGCGCCTACGACCTGTGGGAGCGCAATCATCGGCCCGACGGCTTCGAGATCGAGTTCTGGCTCATGGCCGAGCGCGAACTCAAGGCCGAGCGTGACGGCAAGTCCGATCCTGGCTGCCGAACCGGGCCGGACCTCGCCCTCCTGGCCCGGGATCGCGCGAAGCCTCCGCACGATGACCCCTCGGCCCGCTTGGTTCTCCTGGGCGGGTCAGCATGAGCGGTCGCCGCGGAGGGCGCCTTCTCGCCCGGCACAGGCGGCACGTTGGTCCGCGGGCGATAGGATGATAGGGACATACGTCGAGCGAATCCGCCCACCCGACTGCAAGATGACATCGTGACCGAAGCGAATACGATCGAGGCTGCCGCACTTCGTGACGATCGCTACCGTCTCCTCGTCGAGAGCATCGTTGATTACGCGATCTATATGCTCGACCCGGAAGGCCGGATCACGAGCTGGAACAAGGGCGCGCAGCGCTTCAAGGGCTATTCGGAGGCCGAGATCCTCGGCCAGCACTTCTCCCGCTTCTACACCGATGAGGATCGCGCGACGGACCTGCCCGGCCGCGCCTTGCGGATCGCCGCCACCGAAGGCCGCTTCGAGCAGGAGGGCTGGCGCGTGCGCAAGGACGGCTCACTCATGTGGGCGCACGTGCTGATCGACCCGATCCGGAGCGATGACGGCACGCTGCTGGGATACGCCAAGGTCACCCGCGACCTGAGCGAACGGCGGGCGGTCCAGGAGGCCCTGCGGCAGAGCGAGCAGCGCTTCCGCCTGCTCGTCCAGGGCGTGCAGGACTACGCCATCTACATGCTCGACCCGCAGGGCAGGGTGTCGAGCTGGAACAAGGGCGCGCAGCGCTTCAAGGGCTACACCGACGACGAGATCATCGGCCAGCACTTCTCGCACTTCTATACCGACGAGGATCAGGCGTCGGGTCTGCCGACCCGCGCCCTTCAGACCGCAGCGCGCGAAGGCCGCTTCGAGGCCGAGGGCTGGCGCGTGCGCAAGGATGGCGTGCGGTTCTGGGCGCACGTCGTGATCGATCCCATCCGCGGCGATCACGGCGAGCTGGTCGGCTATGCCAAGATCACGCGCGACGTCACCGAACGGCGCAACGCCCAGCAGGAGCTGGAGGCCACCCGCGCCCGCTTCGTCCAGGCGCAGAAGATGGAGGCGATCGGGCAACTCACCGGCGGGGTCGCCCACGACTTCAACAACCTGCTCGCCGTGGTGCTCGGCAACCTGGCTCTGGCGCGCAAGCGCCTGCCGCCGGATCCCAAGCTCCGGCAGCTGATCGAAAACTCGGTCCAGGCGGCCGAGCGCGGCGCGACGCTGACCAAGCGCATGCTCGCCTTCGCGCGGCTGCAGGCGCTCACCATCGGCCCGATCGACGTGCCGGAGCTCGTGCGCGGCATGGCGGAGCTGCTGCAGCGCTCGATCGGTTCGACCATCCCGGTCAGCACGCAATTCCCGCTGCAGCTGCCGCACGCGTTCGCCGACGCCTCGCAGCTCGAGCTGGCGCTGCTCAACCTGACGGTGAACGCACGGGACGCCATGCCGGAGGGCGGCACGATCACGATCGCGGCGCGCGAGGAGCGGGTCGGCCCGGAGGAGATCGCCGGCCTGGCAGCAGGCCGCTATCTCTGCCTGTCCGTCATCGACACGGGCGTGGGCATGGATGAGCGGACGCTCACCCAAGCCGTCGAGCCGTTCTTCACGACCAAGGGCGTCGGCAAGGGCACGGGCCTCGGCCTGTCCATGATCCACGGCTTTGCCGAGCAATCGGGCGGGCGGCTGCACCTCACGAGCACCCTCGGGCGGGGGACGACGGCGGAGCTGTGGCTGCCGGCCGTGGAGGCGGGTCCGGCCGGGGATGAGACGGACAACCAAGATCCCGCGCTGCCCAGCTTGCGGGCGATGACGGTGCTGGTCGTCGATGACGACCCGCTGGTGCTGATGAACACGTCCGCGATGCTCGAGGACCTCGGCCACAGCGTGCTGGAAGCCTCGTCCGGCGAGCAGGCCCTGCGCATCCTGCGCCGGTCGGAGACCATCGATCTGCTGATCACCGATCAGCTGATGCCGGGCATGACGGGCACGCAGCTGATCGAGGTTCTCCGGGCGGAGCACGCCGGCCTGCCGGTGATCCTGGCCAGCGGCTACGCCGAGCTGCCGGAGGATGAGCTTGCCGGCCTGGTGCGGCTGGGCAAGCCGTTCCAGCAGGCCGACCTGGCGCGCGCGCTGGTGACGAGCCTGCGGCCCGAAGCGCAGGTCCTGCCATTCCCAGGCCGGCCGGGGTGAGGCGCGGCGGAAGCCCCGGCGAGGAATGTCACCGGGTGAGCCCGGACGCGCCGGGACGAGGGCAGCCAGCGAAGCCGGACCGTCGACGGGCGGCGGTCCTGTCGGCCGCGGCGACAGCCGAACGGCGAGCGTCGAACCCGCGGGCCGCGGGCCGACGTTCGGCACGGCGGCGGCGTCCGCAACAAACCGCCGCTGCGCACGTTGTCGACCATCTCTGACACACCTCCAGCTGCGCGCGTCCCGCCCGCGCCAAGGTCGATTCGATGTCGCTGCCTCAGCCCGAGACCGCCTCCCACCCGAAAACGCACCTCGACATCCACGATCCGCGCGAGATGCGGTCACTCGCTCGCGACCTCAACGTGACCGTGGATGAACTGAAACAGTCTGTTCGGATGTTCGGTACCCGGATCGGCGCTCTCCGGGCTTGCCTGGGCAAGTAGAGCCAGGACCCGTCGCGCCGGAACCACGACAAGGCCTGGGCGCGACAGCCCACGGTGCGGCGTCGCGCACGGGAGCGACGGTGACACATCCCGACGCGATCGGATCCTGCTCTAGGCGGCAGCCTCGCTGCGCTGCTCCTGCATCGAGGCGAGCGGTGCCTCCAGCCTGCAGACCAGGCCCGTGGGCGCGTAGGTCAGCTTGACCTCGCCACCGACCTCGGCGGCGAAGCTGCGCTCGATCAGCCGCGAGCCGAACCCCTTGTGTGCCGGCTGAACCAGGATGGGCGGGCCGCCCTGCTCGGACCAAGTCAGGCAGAACCGGGACGCGTCGGCGGCGTGCACCACGTGCCAGCGCAGGTCCACCGTGCCGCTCTCGTTCGAGAGGGCGCCGTACTTGGCCGCGTTGGTGGCGAGCTCGTGCAGCGCCAGCGCCAAGGAGAGCGCCGGCTTGGCCGCCAGCAGCACGTTGGGGCCGCTGACCCGGATGCGGGCGGGGCCCGCGTTCCGGTGCACGCTGAGGGCGCCCTCGACCACCTCGGCGATCGGCGCGGCCGTCCAGCTCGCCTGGGTGAGGATGTCGTGCGCACGGCCCAGCGAGATCAGGCGGGCGGCGAACGCCTCGCGCATCTCGGTCACGTCCGCCGCACCGCGCAGGGTCTGGCTGGCGATCGCCTGAACCAGGGCGAGGGTGTTCTTCACCCGGTGCTGCAGCTCGCTCGTGAGCAGCCGCTGGTGCTCCTCGGCCCGCTTGCGGGCGGTGATGTCGAGCATGGCGCCGATCATCCGCACGGCCCGGCCGCGACCGTCCCGCAGCACGTAGCCACGGTCGAGGATGTCCGCATAGGTGCCGTCGGCACGCAGGAAGCGGTACTCGTCGCTCCAGTGCTCCCCGTCGCCGTCGATCACCGCGTAGATGCTGGTCTTCACGCGTTCGCGGTCGTCGGGGTGGATGTGGGACTTCCACCACGAGCCGCTCGCGCCGACCTCGTCCTCGGCGTAGCCGAACAGGGTCTGCACCGCCTCGTTCCAGCGGATGTGGTCGGTGACGAGGCTCCAGTCCCAGATCGCATCGTTGGTCGCGCGCGCCGCGAGGCGGTAGCGCTCCTCCGTGTCGCGCAGGTCCTGCTCGCCGCGCCGGTTGGCCGTGATGTCGCGCACCGTGCCGATGAAGCGCACCGTGCGGCCCTTCTCGACGATGGCCCGCCCCTTGGCGGCGAGCCAGCGCTCGACGCCGTCCTGCAGGCCGATCGTCCGGTACACGATGTCGTAGGTGCCGTCGCCCGCGGGGTCGAGGGCGGCGCTCACCGCCGCGTCCACCCAGGACCGATCCTCCGGATGCAGGCCGGCCAGGAACGTCGCGTAGGTCACGGGCGCGTCCGGCGGCAGCCCGAAGGCGGCGTGCACGCGCGCATCCCACCGCAGGGTCCCCGTGACCGGGTCGTAGTCGAAGATGCCGATGTGGGTGGCCTCGATCGCCAGACGCAGCTGATCCTGCGCCCTGCGCAGATCCTCCTCGGCCTGACGACGGTCGTGGATGTCGATGGCGATGCCGATCCAGCTCGCGACCGCCCCGGCCGCGTCGATCACGGGTTTGCCGCGGGCCAGGAACCAGCGGTACTGACCGTCGCTGGCACGCCGGAACGGGATCTCGACTTCGACCGTGCCGACATCGGCGACCGCCTGCCTCCACGCGCCGAGCACCCGCTCGCGGTGCTCCGGATGGATCACGCTGGCCCAGCCGTCGCCGCCGGTGTCGCCGGGGGTCAGTCCGGTGAACTCGTACCAGATCGGGTTGCAGTAGGTGATGGTGCCGGCCGCATCGCCGAACCAGACCACCTGCGGGCTGACCTCGACCAGCGAGCGGAAGCGCAGCTCGCTGGCGCTCCGCTCCGCCGCCGCCCGCCGCTGCTGGGTGCGGTCGCGCAGGATCTTGAGGAAGCCCTGGACCGCGCCGTTCTCGGCCTTGAGCGGCATCATCTCGCCCTGAGCCCAGAAGCGCTCGCCGGACTTGCGCAGATACCAGCGCTCGTCCGGCGCGCTGCCTTGCGTGAGCGCGAGACCCATCTCGATCTCGGGCCGCTGCCCCTCCCGATCCTCGGGCGTGAAGAAGACGTGGACGCTCTCGCCCAGCATCTCGGCCTGCGTCCAGCCGAGGATGCGCTCGGCCCCGGCATTCCAGCGGGTGACCCGGCCGCGGCGGTCGGTGGCGACGATCGCGTAATCCGTCGCACTCTCCAGGATCCGATCCTGCAGCTCCCGTTCGGCACTCTGCTCGCGCAGGGTGCGGCGCAGCTCCAGCTGCGCCATGGTCTGGCGTGCCAGATGCGTCAGCGTGCCCTTCTGCCGCTCGCTCAGCTCACGCGGCCTCGTGTCGAGCACGCAGACGGTGCCGATCGGGTGCCCCTCGGGCGTCTTGAGCAGCGCCCCGGCGTAGAAGCGCAGGCCCGGCTCACCGGTGACCAGGGGATTGCACGCGAAGCGGGGATCCCGCGTGGCGTCCGGCACGTACAGGAAGTCCTCCTGCAGGAGGGCCTGCCGGCAGAACGAGCTCTCGAGTGGCGTTTCGCGCACGCCGAGGCCGACCTCGGCCTTGAAGAACTGCCGCCCCTCACCGATCAGGTTGACCACCGCGATCGGGGCTTGGCAGATCTCGGCGGCCAGCGCCGCGATGCCGTCGAAATCCTCCTCGCGCGGCGTGTCGAGGATCTCGTAGCGATCGAGCGCGCGCAGGCGGGCCTGCTCGGTGGAGGGGTCGCACGCGCGGCTCATCCCCGGAGGAGCCCCGTGGCGGGGATCGGATTCGATGGCGGAGGCAGGCGCGGTCCCTCACACCGCATGGGACATGCCGGTGTCGTTGGCGACCGGCCGCAGGGCGATCAGCGTGCCGGACGTGCTGTAGACGGCGCCGAGCACCGTCTCGAAGTGCCGCCTGACGGCGCCGTGGCACTCGCAGGCCTTCTGCTCCAGGGCCGGCCGGTCGCAGACGATGATGCGGCCCCGGCGCACCTGCACCAGCTCCTGCTGCTGCAGGCTCTTGAGCGTCCGGGTCAGATAGGAGCGCTGCACGCCCAGCAACTCGGCCAGGAGCTCGTGCGTGATCGGCAGGACGTTGCCGCCGAGGCGGTCCTGCAAGCTGAGGATCCAGCGGGCACACCGCTCCTCGATCGGATGCAGGGCGTTGCAGGCCACCGACTGCAGCACCTGCGCGAGCAGGCAGTCCGAGTAGCGCGTGAACAGGTTGCGCAGGGCGGGAGAGCTCGCCTTGACCTCCTGCAGGCGCGCGGTCTCCAGGCGCAGCATCGGCCCGCTGATCTGCACCACCGCCCGGCTGAAGGCTGGCAGCGAGCCCTGGCTGACCACCCCGCCGATGGCGCCCTCATGGCCGACCGTCGCGGTTTCGATCGTGCGCCCGTCCTGCATGGTGATGATCAGGGCCGCCACGCTGGAGCCGCACGGGAAGGAGATGCAGGAGACGTCCTCGCCCACTTCGAACAGCACGTCGCCGCGCCGGTAGTCCTTCAGCTCGAGATGCGGCGCGAGGAGGGCCCGGTCCTTCGGGCGCAGGGCCTGGAGGAGCAGGTTGCCGCTCATGGGAAGGTCGGCGTCAGGGATCATGGCAGCTGCAGCGGGGTGGGTGTGTCCGACCATGCTCCTACCGCAGCGCTTGACCGGCTGTCTGTTCACTTGTGCACAAATGGCGAAAAAATCAGCGCCCGCATTGGCTTAACGCAGGATAAGCTGCGCCGCCCCGTCCCGCTGCAACCTTCGTCAGGGTCAGGCTTTTTAGCTCTCGGGCCGCCCTCGTGCATCCGGATGCGGAATCGTCATGCCACGCTTTTTCATCGACTTCGAGGACGGCGCTCAGTCGCTGAAGGATGACGAGGGCGAGGAGTACCCGAGCCTCGAGGCGGCTCGCGATGCCGCGATCGCGGCGCTGCCGGACATCGGCCGGGAGAAGCCGCCGCAGGACGGCAAGCGCAGCTTCGTGGCCTATGTCCGCGATGAGCACGGTCGGGTGCTCTGCACGGTGCGGCTGAGCCTGGATGCCGAGTGCCTGTCCGACTGACACGGTCGCCGATTGATCGCTTCGCCAGAGTGCACCTTGGCCAGAGTGGACCTCGGCCAAAGTGGACCTCGGCGATGCGGATTTCAGCTTCGCTCAGGTGCGCGGAGTCTCCGCTCCGCCGCGCGGGCTGCCTGATACGAGGCAGGCTGGGCGTCCGATGCGATCGGTCGCGTGGCGAGGTGCAGATCCAGAACGTCCAGCGCCGACGCGACGCGGGCATGGCCGAGACCGATGCGGACGCGATCGACCGGAAGCGGCCCGAGGGGCGACCGCCACAGGGACGCGGGCAGGATGAGCAAGCCGCAGTCGCGGGCGAGTTCGGCGGCGAAGACATCCGCGTCGCCCCCGCGATAGCGCGGGAAGGCGAAGGCGAGGTGATGCCCGCCCTCCGGCTCGAACAGGCCGGAATGCCGCGCGAGCAGCGCGTCGAGGCGGGCACGGTTGCGGCGCCCGATCTCGCGTGTCCGCGCCAGGATCGATTTGCTCCGGCGCAGCGCGACGTGCGCCAGCACCTCGCTCGCCGAAGAGAGGCAGCTCGACAATCCGTTCTTCACCGCGAGGGTGCGGGACAACAGGGCGCGGTCGCGGCAGGCGACCCAGCCGACGCGCAGGCCCGGCAACCCGTAGCCCTTCGACAATCCATCGATCGAGATGCCGCGCTCGTAGACCTCCACCACGGCGGGCGCAGGCACCGGGTCGGTCTCGCGATAGACCTCGTCGATGACGAGCCAGAGGCCGCGGCGGCGGCAGAGCGCCACCAGGGCGTCGAGGGCGGCGCGCGGCAGCGAGGCGCCGGTCGGGCTATTTGGAAAATTCGCCAGGACGAGCCTCGTGTTCGGCCGAAGCGCCGCCGCGACGCGGTCGAGGTCGAGCGTCCAGGCGCCGTCGTCGGCGAGGGAGATACCGGTCGCGGCGCAGCGCGCCGTCACGGCCTGCTCGGAGGGCTGGTAGAGCGGCAGCACCACCACGGCGTGGTCGTCGGGCGTCAGCAGCGCCCGCAGCACGCAGGAAGCGGCCTCCTGGGCGCCCGCGCAGCAGAGCACGTCGTCGGCGGCGAGCCCCGCGTGGCGGCGCGCGACCGCCTCCCGCAGCCAGGGCGCGCCGCGCGGGTCGGCGTAGCCGAGGTCGAGGGCGGCCCAGCGGCGCTGGTCCTCGGCATCCGCGAGGGCGAGGAGCGCCGCGAGCGGCAGAGTCTCGGAATCGGAGGCCGCGAGGTCGTGCCGGATGCCCGCGCTCCAGCGCGCCAGGAAGGCCGCCAGGGCGAAGGGCTCGCTCATCGCCGGGGCGCCGGTCCGGCCGCCACGCGCAGGAAGGTCGTCACGATGCGGCTGCCCGCCCGCAGCGTCCCGGGCAGCGACCCCGCGACCTTCGAGGCGCCGCCCGCCCGGCGGCGATAGGGCAGCGGCACCTCGGCGATGCGCAAGGATGCGCGGGCGGCCTGCATCTGCATCTCGATGTTCCACCCGTAGGTCATCTCGCGAAGCCCGAGGCGGGCGAGCGCCGCCCGGTCGATCGCCCGGAAAGCGCACATGTCGGAGTAGCGCACGCCGGTGAGCGCCCCGATGCCCAGGCCCGCGAGGCGCCCGGCGAGCACCTGATGCCAGAGCATCGCGCCGGGTTCGCGGTCGCCCCGCGTGCGGGAGGCGAGCACCAGATCTTGCTCGCCCGCCAGCACCGGGCCGGCGACCACCTCCATCAGGTCGGCGCGGTCGGCGCCGTCGCCGTCGAGGAAGACGATGACGCGGTTGTACGGGTTCGCCGCCGCCGCCCCCGCCGCGCAGGCCCGGCCGTAGCCGCGCCCCGCCGCGATCACGCGGGCGCCCGCCGCCGCGGCGACCTCTGGCGTGCCGTCGCGGCTGCCGCCATCCGCCACGATGAGGTCGCCCGCATAGGCGCGCGGGATCTCGGCCAGCACCGCCCCGATGGTCGAGGCTTCGTCGAGGGTCGGGATGACGACGCTCACAGGCTCCATCGCAGACCGCAATTCCTGCAAGGGGCCGGGGGCGCGTCCGAGAGGAGCGCCGAGCGGAAATCGCGGTAGGCCTCGCCGTTCCAGATCTCGCGCAGGGTCGCCTGCGTCGCGTCGCCGAGCGTGTAATGCGCGTAGCCCCGCACCGCGAAGGGCGCGATGCAGCAGGGCAGCGCCCGGCCGTGCGCGGTGAAGTACATCAGCGACCAGGGCCGGCGGCAGGTGGACCAGGGCTGCTCCTCCGCCTGCCGCTTCAGGCTGAGGCCCGGCTCGGTGGCGCCCGACGCGTCGAGGGTCACGCCGAGGTCGGCCCCGATCGCCTGCGCGGCCGCGATCGCCGCGCGTTCCTCCTCGCGCGTGCTCTCGAACAGCGACAGGTCGGAACGGGCCATGCCGTAGCCGGCCTCGTCGAAGACGAGGCGCTGCAGATGGACCTCCGCCACGCCCATCTCGGCGGCGAGCCGCACGAAGGCGGGCAGCTGGTCGATCGTCTCCTTGAGCCCGGTGAGCCAGAGCGAGACCTTCGGGGTCGCCGCGCCCACCTTGCGCTGGTGGGCGACGAACCGGCCGACGTCGCGCACGATGCGGTCGAAGAAATCCTTGCCGCGCACCTTGAGGTAGGAGGCGCGGTCGGCGGCGTCGAGCGAGACGCGCAGCTCGTCGAGGCCGGTGTCGATCAGCTCCTGGAAGCGCTTCGGCTGCATCAGGGTGCCGTTCGTGTTGAACAGCACGTGGGTGCCGCGGTCCTTCAGGTAGCGGATCATCCGCGGCAGGGATTTGACCAGCATCGGCTCGCCGACGCCGTGCAGCACCACGCGCGCCACGTCCGGCACTTGGTCGACGATCCGGGTGAACAGCTCCCAGCTCATGTCGGCCGGGGGCTCCAGCGTCTCGAAGGTGCGCGGGCAGGTCTCGCACAGCAGGTTGCAGCGGTTCGTCACCTCCAGGTAGAGGCAGACCGGCGGCGCCTCGGCCGATGCGGAGCGCCTCGCGTCGATCGCCTCGAAGTAGCGGCGCGGGTCCTTGAGGGCGGGGGAGGCCGTCATGAGGCTCCTCTCGGGTGGGCGAGGGCGGATGCGGCGGGACGGAGCGCCCGCCCTGCCAGGATCAGGGCCGGGACGAACACGAGGGCCGGCCAGACGAAGCGATCGTTGAACGGGTCGACGTAGAACAGCACGGGCGCGGCCGAGAGCCAGATCACCGCCGGGCTCGGCGCCACCGCCGCGGGCAGGGCGAGCCACGCATAGTACCAGGCGTAGTGCGGGTTCGCGGCGGCCGTGGCGATTGCGGCGAGCAGCCCCGCGTCGCGGCAGAGCCGCACCGTATCCGGCCCGCCCGAAGGCGCCCGCCGGGTCGCGACCCACCACGAGAGCGCCGCGAACGCGACGGCGACGCCGAGCGCGTAGATCCGCCCGGCGCTGTCCGGCAGGGGCACGAGGCGAGAGAGGCCCGCGAGCAGCCAAAAACCGTGACCGGTGTCGAAGCCCTCCTCGGCCCCGTAGGCCGGCAGGAAGCCGAGCACGTGCCGGCCCGCCGAGAGATAGAGGGCGTAGAGGACGACGATCACGCCCGCGCCCGCCAGCGCCGGGCGCCACAGCCGCCCGCCCCGCACGAAGGCCGGGGCGACGACGACCGGCAGGAACTTCACCAGTGTGGCAGCTGCCAGCAGCGCGCCGGCCACGCCGTCGCGGTGCCGCGCGCGGGCGAGGAGCGCGAGGGCGAGGAGCGCCACCGCCAGCGCATCGACGTGGCCGTCCAGCGCGAAGGACCACAGCACCAGCGGGTTCCAGGCGTAGATCAGGATCCGCACCTGCGGCAGGCCGGCGAGCGCGAGCAGGCGCAGGAGGCAGACCATCGCGACCGCCTCGCACAGCAGCATCGCGGCCTTCATGGCGGTGACGCTCGCGCCCACCTGAGCCACGAGCGCGAAGAAAACCTGCGCGGCCGGCGGGTAGATCGTGCGGGCATAGTCGGCCCGGTTGATCAGCGGAAAGACGGCGGGGTCGCGCAGGTGGGCCAGCGCCGGGTCAGCCGGGACGTAGCGGTAGGGGTTGATTCCCGCCGCCTGCACCTGCCCGTCCCAGACGTAGCGGTAGATGTCGCTCGACAGGAACGGGAGTTCGGGCAGGAGCGCGAGGCGCAGCAGCACCGCGAGCGCCAGCACGAGCCAGGGGGCGGAGGCCGGGAGGTCGCTTCGCAGCACGAGGCGCACGGCGAGGAGGTAGACGCCCACCGAGACCGCCAGCACGCCGACGAAGAGGTTGGCCCTGAGCGGCGTGCCGACCGTGTCGGCGCCGGGGATGTGGAGCGCGAGCGCGCCGAGGGTGAGCGCGGCGAGGGCCGCGCCAAGGAGCGCGAGGCGGAAGAGCGGTGAAGTCAGCCGCGCACGCCACATCTGGACGGGAGGCGCGGGGACCCCTTCTCCCGAGTGGGAAAGAGGCTTGCAGATGCACACATCGCCGAATGAGGCGCGGGATCTCCTCTCCCCGCGTGCGGGGAGAGGGCTGCTTGCACCTTGTCG
>NZ_JBKIBX010000042.1:0-7034 GCF_046557895.1 Methylobacterium oryzisoli
AGGCCGCAGGCCAGCACAGACGTGCGTCACGACCAACTCACGTTCGAGTCAACGCTAAAGCGCGGCGGTATTAAGCCGTTGTAGAAGATGCGATTTCGGGATTTTTGGCTGAGACGGTTTCTGTCCGCCGCCGTTCCAAAGAAAATCCAATCTGGTCAGCCATTTAGGCTGCTTCGGCCTCGGCATGGTGAATAAGACGGGCTAGCAGGGCGCTGAAAAAGCCCGTGGTACGCGGGACGGCGGCGTGGTTCACTCCCGACGGGGCCGTTGTCGGGGGCGGGAATGCGGGGATCAGACACACGCTCTGGATCGCTGTTCTCCTACGTGGACCTGGAGACGCGCGTCAGAGCCAACCACCCGCTCCGCACCATCCGGCAGATCACCGATGACGCCCTGCAAGCCATCAGTGGTGTGTTCGCGCCGCTCTATTCGCGCGTCGGACGGCCTTCGGTCGCACCCGAAATGCTGCTCAGGGCCATGCTTCTGCAGGCGTTCTACTCCATCCGCTCAGAGCGCCAGCTGATGGAGCGGCTGGAGTTCGACCTCCTGTTCCGCTGGTTCGTGGGTCTGGGCATCGATGAGGCGGTGTGGGACGCCTCCGTGTTCGCCAAGAACCGGGACCGGCTGCTCGAAGGCGACGTCGCGGCCAAGTTCCTGGCTGCCGTGCTCAGTCAGCCCAAGGTGACGCGCCTGCTCTCCACCGAGCACTTCAGCGTGGATGGCACCCTGATCGAGGCATGGGCTTCGATGAAGAGCTTCAAGCCGAAGTCCGACAAGGATGCGGACGCACCGCCCACCGGTGGACGCAACGCGGACGTCGACTTCCGCGGGCAGAAGCGCTCGAACGACACACACCAGAGCACGACCGACCCGGAGGCGCGGCTCTACCGCAAGGGGTCCGGGATGGAAGCCAAGCTGTGCTTCATGGGCCATCTCCTGATGGAGAACCGCGCGGGCCTGCTCGTCGGCTCCTGCCTGACGAGCGCTGACGGCCACGCGGAGCGGATCGCGGCCTTGGCGATGATCGAGCCGCGAGCCGACCACCCCCAGGCCATCTCGGTCGGGGCAGACAAGGCCTATGACGCCGAGGATTTCGTCAATGAGCTGAGGTCCATGAACGTGCGCCCGCATGTGGCCCAGAACACGAACGGCCGGCGCTCGGCGATCGACCGGCGAACGACGCGCCATGCGGGCTATGCCATGAGTCAGAAACTGCGCAAGCGCATGGAGGAAGGGTTCGGCTGGATCAAGACAGTGGCGGGGCGACGCAAGACCCGCTTCCGCGGCAAGGACCGGGTTGGGTGGGACTTCACCTTCGCGGCGGCGGCCTACAACTTGATCCGGTTGCCGAAGCTGCTGGGAGCCCTGGCGTGACGCCCCGCGCGTCCGGGCTGGCCAAGGCCTTCCAGGGCCGGTGGCGGATCGTCGAGATGGACCTGTGGGACACCGACTATCTTGACCTGCTTGAGCCGGCCCACATCACCTTCGCGGACGAGCACGATGGCCGCTTCGTGTTCGGCGCGGTCCAAGGCAGCCTCGACGTGCGCTACGGATCGCGCGACGGCTCGGCTTGCGCTGAGTTCTCCTGGGAAGGCTTGAACGACGCTGATCCTGCGTGCGGCCGCGGCTGGGCGATGCCGGGCACCGCGGGCCGGCTCGTCGGGCACATCTTCATCCACAACAGCGACGATTCCGGCTTCGTCGCGGAGCCAGACTGAATTTTTTCAGCACCCTGCTAGGTCAGCCAGGAGATCAAGCCACCTGGACGGTTGGCTCAGACCAGGACGGCAAAGCCAACGAGTCGCGGGGTTGACTTGGAGCACCACGAGAGTGAGCTCCGTCTCGCTGCTGCCAGATATGCTACCCAACTTCCTGGGACTGGCCAGTACGAAGCAGGACGGTGTGGCGAAAATTGTGCCCGAAAACGAAAGGTTTCAGGATCTTAGGGGACGCCCTGGGATTGAAGAGAACAGCGGAGAACGAATTTCAAGACCGCTGCCTTAAACCACTCGGCCACCCTTCCGGCGGACTGTCGCCGCACCGGCCGGTCGACTCGCGCGTGAGCTCGGATCCGGACCGGCGATGTCTAGGGCGCGCCGGAGCGGTGCGTCAACCGCGGGACGTGGTGGATGGCGGGTGGGGGCCTTAGGGCGAGCAGAAACATCGCTGCAAAGAAATGGCCCCGCTTCGGCCGTAAAACCGGGGCTGAGTGGAGCGCGAGGCGGCAACGGAGGGTGAGGATCCCATGAGCGAGATCGACGGTCGGCGGGAACGTGCGGCAGGGATCGCCCGGGGTTCGGCATCGCTGGGCTACCTGCCGCTGCTGCCGACGCTCGGCGTCGTCGCGTGCCTCGCCGCCGGCTCGCTCTACTGGCGCGAGGCCGCGCCGCGGGCGCCGGCCGGGCAGGCCGCGTCCGTGCTGCCCCTGCCCGCCGGCAACCCGTTCGAGGTGGCCGCGGACGGCCTCGACGGCCGGGTGCGGGCGCCCTACCCGATCGAGTTCGAGCAGCTCTTCCCGCTGATCGGCATCGCCGCCGCACCGGAGCGGCCCGCCGCGGAGACGCCGGCCCTCGCCAGCGCCCCGGCGGCGCTCTGCGAGACCGTTCCCGTGCTGCCCGCCCGCGACGAGCTGCTGGCGCCCGGCGAGGGGCGCAGCCCCGTGCGCCGCCGCGCGAGCCCGCGCCGGGCCGCGGAGGCGCCGCTCCTCGCGGGCGTGCGCCCGCCGCCGCGCCCCGAGACCCTGCGGGTCACTGCCGCCGACGCCGCCGCCGACGTGGAGCGCGCGGCACCGGAGACGCCGCGCCCCTTCCTCGCCTTGCCCGAGGTGGTCGAGACCGGCCGCGATATGGTGCGGCACGTCGCGGCCTTCGGCGAGGGCGTCGCGCAGGCGGGCGGTGCCGTGCTGGACCTGATCGACCGGCGGCGCTGAGCCTCCGCGCGGCTGGACCCCGCGCCGCCGCCGCCTACCTCCCCAACGTCACGTGGCGGATCCGTCGAACGGACCCGCCGCGTGACGTCGTCGAGGACAGGATGCCGTCGGTGCGGCCCCGGCCCGCGCCGGTCGGCCTGGCGCGGGGAGCGTGATGGCACTGCGGATCGAGGATTACGCCCTCGTGGGCGATGGGCGCAGCGCCGCCCTGATCGGGCGCGACGGCAGCGTCGACTGGCTGTGCTGGCCGCGCTTCGACGCGCCGGCCTGCTTCGCGGCCCTGCTCGGCACCCCCGGACACGGCCATTGGCGCATCGCGCCCGCCGATCCGCACGGCCGCGCCGAGCGCCGCTACCGCCCCGGCACGCTGGTTCTGGAGACCACGCACGAGACCGAGGCCGGTCGGGTCCGGGTGACGGACTACATGCCGGTCAACGACGGGCTGCACCTCATCCGCCTCGTCGAGGGCCTGAGCGGCAGCGTGGCGATGCGCATGGATTTCGTGGTGCGCTACGATTACGGCTCCGCCGTGCCCTGGGTCTCGCGCAACGAGCACGACGACCTGCGGGCGATCGTGGGCCCCCACAAGCTGGTGCTGCGCACCCGCGCGCCGCTGCACGGCGTCGGCCGCTCCACCGTGTCGGAGTTCACGATCGAGGAAGGCCGCTCGCTCGCCTTCGTGCTGAGCTACGGCCCCTCGCACGAGGACGATCCGGCCCCGATCGAGCCGCGCCGGGAATTGCGGCGCACCACCGAGACGTGGCTGGCGTGGTCGGGCCGCTGCCAGGGCGGCACGCCCTGGGACGAGATCCTCAGCCGCTCGCTCCTCACCCTCAAGGCGCTGATCTACGCGCCGACCGGTGGCATCGTGGCGGCCCCCACCACCTCGCTGCCCGAGCAGATCGGCGGCGTGCGCAACTGGGACTACCGCTATTGCTGGCTGCGCGATTCCACCTTCACGCTGCTGGCGCTCATGGATGCCGGCTACCTCGACGAGGCGCGGGCATGGCGCGACTGGCTGCTGCGCGCGGTGGCCGGCAGCCCCGAACAGGCGCACATCCTCTACGGTCTCGCCGGCGAGCGCCTGCTGCCGGAGATCGAACTCGACTGGCTGCCGGGCTACGAGAACTCGAAGCCCGTGCGCATCGGCAACGCCGCCTCGCAGCAGTTCCAGCTCGACGTCTACGGCGAGATCTTCGACGCGCTGTTCCAGGCCCAGGAGCGGGGGCTGGAGGGCGACGAGACCGGCGTGCGGGTCGGCCTCGCGCTCCTCGAACACCTGGAGAAGGTGTGGCAGGAGCCCGACGAGGGCATCTGGGAGGTGCGCGGCGGGCGGCGCCACTTCGTGCACTCGAAGGTGATGGCCTGGGTCGCCTTCGACCGGGCCATCCGCTACTACGAGAAGCACAGCCGCGACGACGCCCACCACGCGACGGTGTCGCGCTGGCGCGCGGTGCGCGCTGCGATCCACCGCGAGGTCTGCGAGAAGGGGTTCGATCCCGGCCTCAACAGCTTCGTGCAATCCTACGGCTCGCCCGACTTGGACGCGAGCCTGCTGCTGATGGCCCATGTCGGCTTCCTGCCGCAGGACGACCCCCGGGTGGTCGGCACCGTCGAGGCGATCGGCCGCCACCTGATGCGGGACGGCTTCATCCTGCGCTACGACACGGAGGATCAGACCACCGACGGCCTGCCGGCGGGCGAAGGCGCCTTCCTGCCCTGCAGCTTCTGGTACGCCGACAACCTGATCCGCCTCGGCCGCTGTGCGGAGGCGCGCGTGATCATCGAGCGGCTGCTGGGCGTGTGCAACGATGTCGGGCTGCTCGCCGAGGAGTACGATCCCGTGGAGGAGCGCCAGGTCGGCAATTTCCCGCAGGCCTTCAGCCACGTCGCCCTCGTCAACACGATTCTGAACTTCAGTCGCGCGGTCGGACCCGCTAAGGAGCGGGCCGGAAGCCAGGACGCGGCGCACTCGTCGTGACCGCCGACACTTGACCACGAGGGCCCCATGAGCGCAGCCGACACGCCCGCGAAGTCCGGCATCAGCGACATCGACCAGCGCAGCATCGACACCATCCGCACGCTGGCGATCGACGCGGTGCAGAAGGCGAATTCCGGCCATGCCGGCGCCCCTATGGCGCTCGCCCCCGTGGCCTTCACCCTGTGGAACCGCTACCTGCGCTACGACCCGGCGCATCCGGCCTGGCCCAACCGCGACCGCTTCGTGCTCTCGGTCGGGCATGCCTCGATGCTGCTCTACTCTCTGCTCCACCTCGCGGGGGTGGCGGAGAAGGATGGGTCCAACGCGCCGGCCGTGAGCCTCGACGACATCAAGCGCTTCCGTCAGCTCGACAGCCGCACGCCGGGCCATCCCGAGTACCACTTCACCACCGGCGTCGAGGTGACGACCGGCCCGCTCGGCCAGGGCGTGGCGAACTCGGTCGGCATGGCGATGGGCGCCCGCTACCTCAACGACCGCCTCGCCTACGGCGACCGGCCGCTGTTCGATTTCAACGTCTACGCCCTGTGCAGCGACGGCGACCTGATGGAGGGCGTCTCGGGCGAGGCGGCCTCGATCGCCGGCCACCTGCGCCTCGCCAACCTGTGCTGGATCTACGATTCCAACACCGTGACGATCGAGGGCCACACCGACCTCGCCTTCAGCGAGGAGGTGGGGACGCGCTTCCTCGCCTATGGCTGGCAGGTGCTCCGGGTCGCCGACGCGAACGACGTGCACGCGCTGGCGGGCTCGATCGAGACCTTCCTGCAGTCGCAGGACCGCCCGACCCTGATCATCGTGAACTCGGTGATCGGCTACGGCGCGCCGACCAAGCAGGGCACCTCGAAGGCCCATTCCGACGCGCTCGGGGTCGAGGAGGTCAAGGGCGCCAAGCGCGCCTATGGCTGGCCGGAGGATGCCGAGTTCCTCGTGCCGGACGGCGTCTACCAGAATTTTCGCGATGGCATCGGCGCCCGCGGCGCCACCCTCCGGGCCGAGTGGGAAGCCCTGATGGCGGAGGTGCGCGCGAGCGATGCGGCGCTCGCCACCGAGGTCGAGACCTACCTCAAGGGCGAGCTGCCCGAGGGCTGGGACGCGGACATCCCGACCTTCCCGGCCGACGCCAAGGGTCTCGCCACCCGCGATTCCTCCGGCAAGGTGCTCAACGCCATCGCGCCCCGGCTGCCCTGGCTTCTCGGCGGCTCGGCCGACCTCGCGCCCTCGAACAAGACCAAGCTGGAGGGCGAGGCCGCCCTCGGCCCGTTCACGCCGGGCGGGCGCAACCTGCATTTCGGCGTGCGCGAGCACGCGATGGGCTCGATCGTGAACGGGCTCGGGCTCGTGGGTCTGCGCGCCTACGGGGCGACCTTCCTGGTCTTCTCCGACTACATGCGCCCGCCGATCCGCCTCGCGGCGCTGATGGAGCTGCCGATCTTCCACGTCTTCACGCACGATTCGATCGGGGTGGGCGAGGACGGGCCGACCCACCAGCCGGTGGAGCACCTGCTGGCGCTGCGCGCGATCCCCGGGCTCATCACCCTGCGGCCCGCCGACGCCAACGAGGTGGCGGTGGCCTACCGGGTGATCATGGGCCTCAAGCACCAGCCCGCCGTGCTGGCGCTGAGCCGCCAGGCGCTGCCCACCCTCGACCGGAGCCGCTACGCGCAGGCCTCGGGGCTCGCCAAGGGCGCCTACGTGCTCGCGGATTGCGAGGGCACGCCCGACCTGATCCTGATCGGCACGGGCAGCGAGGTGCAGCTCTGCGTCGGTGCCTACGAGACCCTGACGAGCGAGGGCGCGAAGGTGCGCGTGGTCTCGATGCCCTCCTGGGAGCTGTTCGAGCGCCAGGACGAGGCCTACCGCGAGAGCGTGCTGCCGCCCGCCGTCACGGCCCGCGTCGTGGTGGAGCAGGCCTCGGTGATCGGCTGGGACCGCTATGCGGGCAGCGCCGGCACGATCCTCGGCATGCACACCTTCGGCTCGTCGGCCCCGATCAAGGACCTGCAGACGAAGTTCGGCTTCACCTCCGCCAAGGTGCTGGAGGCGGCGCGCGCGCAGCTCGCGCGGGGCCGGCGCTGAGCCGCAGGCCTGGGGTTGGCCGCCGCT
>NZ_JBKIBX010000042.1:7170-10190 GCF_046557895.1 Methylobacterium oryzisoli
AGGCCGGAGCCTGAGCCGCGGCAGGATGGCCCTGCCCACCTCGTCCCCGGCCAGGACGTCGTCGACGGACAAGAAAAAGGGTGCCCGCAGGCACCCTCTTCGATCGTTCGCGGATCCGGCGGTTCAGTAGCCGTAATAGGACGGACCGGGGCCGTAATAGCCGTAGGCCGGGGCCGGATAGTAGTAGCGCGGAGCCTGCGAGGCCGCGATCGCGCCGCCGATGATGCCGAGGGCCGCGCCCGCCGCGAGCGCGCCGCCGACATTGGGGCCGCGGCGGTAGCCGTAGCCGCGATAGCCCCGGTGGCCGTAGCCGCCGTGATAGCCGCCATGGTAGCCGCGATAGCCGGGCCGGGCCTCGGCCGCCGAGGCGACGAGCAGCGATCCGGCGACGGTCGCCGCGAGGGCCGAGAGAGCCAACTTCTTCACGTTTGCCATTCCTTGCGAGTTCGTCGTCACAGTAAACGGCCAGGCTTCTGAACCGAGCCTGAACCGGTCGCGGCCCGAGCACCAGGCAGCGGATGGGCCTCCACTTGGCGGACCGCCGCGAGTGCGTGGCAGGTCGCCGGATGCGCCATCCGTGATCGTGAAAGATCTCGGCACGGCCGGTGGGGTGCTCGGGCTGCCCGATCGGCGACGAGGCGCCGTCGCCTGGGTGGTACGGATCACCGCGGGGCGGGCGATTGACCCCGGGGGTGACCTCCGATCAAGGTGCGGCGTCCCGCACAGAGGCCACCCATCGGTGTTCGAACTCGCCGTCGCGCTGGTCCTGATCCTCCTCAACGGCGTCTTCTCACTCTCCGAACTCGCGGTGGTCTCGGCACGCCGGCCGCGGCTTCAGGTCCTGGCGGAGCAGCGCCGGGCCGGCGCCCGGGCGGCGCTCGCCCTGGCGGAGGATCCCGGCCGCTTCCTGTCGACGGTGCAGATCGGGATCACGCTCATCGGCGTGCTCGCAGGCGCCTTCTCGGGGGCCGCGCTCGGCGAGCGCCTCACCGGCTTCCTGGGCGCCTGGGGTCTCTCCCCGGGGCTCGCCGAGCCCCTCGGCTACGGCGTGGTGATCGGCGTGATCACCTACCTGTCGGTGGTCGTCGGCGAACTGGTTCCCAAGACCCTCGCGCTGCGCAACCCGGAGCGCATCGCCTGCCTGGTCGCCCCGGCGATGACGGTGGTCTCGCGCGTGGCCGGCCCAGTGGTCTGGCTGCTCGACGCCTCGACCCGAGCGCTCTTCCGGCTGGTCGGCGGCAGCACGGAGGCGTCCGCCGCGATCACCGACGAAGAGATCCGCGCGGTGGTGGCGGAGGCCGAGACGGCGGGGATCATCGAGACCCACGAGCGCGCCCTGATCGGCGGCGTGCTGCGCCTGGGCGACCGGAGCGTGCGCGGGGTGATGACGCCCCGCACCGACGTGGCGTGGCTCGACCTCGACGACACGGACGAGGCGATCCGCGAGACCCTGCTGACCACCACGCACGCCCGCCTCCCGGTCGGTCAGCGCGGGCAGGACGAGATCCTCGGCGTGGTCCAGGTCCGCGACCTGCTGCCGGACCTGCTGCGTGGGCAGCCCCTCTCGCTACGGGCGCATATCCGCCACGCACCGGTGGTGCCGGACCGGCTGAGCGCGCTCGACGCGCTGGCGGCCCTGCGAGGAGCGCCGGTGCCGTTCGCGCTGGTGCACGACGAGTACGGCCATTTCGACGGCATCATCACCCCGGCCGACATCCTCGACGCCATCGCGGGCGCCTTCCGGGCGGACGCGCACGATCCGGATCCCGAGGCCGTTCGCCGCGAGGACGGCTCCTGGCTCCTGGCCGGAAGCATGCCGGTGGACGAGATGGCCGACCAGTTGCGGGTGAGGCTGCCCGCGCGGCGCGAGTACGAGACGGTGGCCGGCCTCGTGATCGACGCGCTGCGGCGCCTGCCGCGCACCGGCGAGGTGGTCGAGATCGGCGGCTGGCGCTTCGAGGTCGTCGACATGGATGGACGGCGCGTCGACAAGGTCCTGGCTCAGGCTCTGGCGCAGAGTTCGGAGTGACGCGGGCGGCCGCGACGTTGCGCAGCGCCGCTTTCCTCCTGCATCGCGCGGCGAGCGGTCTTCGCGCGGAACCCGCGCGGAACCTCTGCGACCGTTTCGCAGCGGCCGAACTCTCTGTTTGACAAGCTCCGGCCCCCATGGGAGCGCACGGGCATGCCGCGCGACAGGACCTGCCATCTCCGCCCCACCTCCTCCGGCGCCTCGCGCCGCCGCGCGGCCGGGCCGGCCGGCCCCACCCGGACGCGCGGCGCGCGCGACGGCCGCTGACCTTGAGGCAGGCGTGCAGGCCCATCTCGGCTTTCTCGAAGGCGGCGGCGATCTCGGTGCGCTGATCCGCGCCCACGACTGGGCCGCGACCCCGCTCGGGGCGCCCGAAACATGGCCGCAATCGCTGCGCTCCGCGCTCTCGATCTGCCTTCATTCGAGCTTCCCGACCGCGATCTACTGGGGGGCCGAGCTGCGCCTCCTCTACAACGATGCCTGGGCGCCGATCCCGGGCGAGCGCCACCCTTGGGCGCTCGGCCGTCCCGGCAGCGAGGTGTGGGCCGACATCTGGGACGTCGTCGGACCGCAATTCGCGCGGGTGATGGAGACCGGCGCGGGTTTTTCGACCTACGACCAGATGCTGCCGATGGTGCGCCACGGCGTCCGGCGGGAGACCTACTGGAACTACAGCTTCACCCCGATCCGCGGCGAGGACGGGTCGGTGATCGGCATCTTCAATCAGGGCCACGAGACCACCGACCGGGTCCTCGGCGAGCGCCGGAACCGGCTCGTTCTCGACCTGAGCGACCGCCTGCGGGCCCTGTCCGATCCGCAGGCGATCATCGTCACCGCCCAGGAGGTGCTCGGCCGCTTCCTCCACGCCAACCGCGTCGGGTACGGCGAGGTGGACGAGACGGCGCGCTACTTCACCACGAAGCGCAACTGGACCGACGGGAGCGTGCCCTCGCGCGAGGGTACACCCGACCCCGCCCGCTTCTGACCCCAC
>NZ_JBKIBX010000042.1:10300-56606 GCF_046557895.1 Methylobacterium oryzisoli
GACCCGATGTGCTGGCCGCCCTGCGGGCGGGCATCCCGCTGCTGGTCACCGATGCGGCCCAGGACCCGCGCACCCGTGCGCCGGAGAGCCTCGCGGCCTTCGACGCCATCGACACGCGGGCCGCCATCACGGCCTCGCTGGTCAAGGACGGGCGCATGAGGGCGGCGCTCTACGTCCATGCACGCACGCCGCGGCCCTGGACCGAGCACGATATCGGGCTGGTGATCGAGGTGGCGGAGCGCACCTGGGCGGCGGTGGAGCGCGCGCGGGCGGAGAGCCGGCTGCGCGAGAGCGAGAGCCGGTTCCGCACCATGTCGGACGATGCGCCGGTGATGTCCTGGATCACCGATCCGTCGGGCGTGTGCACCTACCTCAATCGGCGCTGGTACGAGTTCACCGGCCAGTCGCCCGAGACGGCGGAGGGGTTCGGCTGGCTCGACGCCGTGCACCCGGACGACCGCGGCTGGTCGGGCGAGACCTTCCTGCAGGCCAATGCGCGGCGGGAGGCCTTCCGCCTCGAATACCGGCTGCGCCGCCGCGACGGCGCCTATCGCTGGGCGATCGACGCCGCCTCGCCGCGCTTCGACGCGAACGGCGAGTTCCTCGGCTATTTCGGATCGGTGATCGACATCCACGACCGCCGGCTCGCGGAGACGGGCCTGCGCGAGCTGAACGAGACGCTGGAGAGCCGGGTCGCCGAGCGCACGGCCGAGCTGATGAAGGCCGAGGAGGCGTTGCGGCAGGCGCAGAAGATGGAGGCGGTGGGCCAGCTCACCGGCGGGGTCGCGCACGACTTCAACAACCTGCTCACCATCATCCGCTCCTCCGTCGACTTCCTGCGCCGGCCCGACCTCGCCGAGGAGCGCCGCCGCCGCTACGTCGAGGCGATCTCCGACACGGTGGACCGGGCGGCCAAGCTCACCGGGCAGCTCCTCGCCTTCGCCCGGCGCCAAGCCCTCAAGCCGGAGCTGTTCGATGCGGCCGAGCGGCTGGACAACGTCACGGACATGCTGCGCACCATCGTGGGCGCGCGCATCGTCATCGAGACCGAACTCGCCTGTGACCCGTGCTGCGTCGTGGCCGATGTCAGCCAGTTCGAGACGGCGCTGATCAACATGGCGGTGAATGCCCGCGACGCCATGGAGGGCGAGGGCACGCTGACGATCCGGGCCGAGGGCGTGTCCGAGATGCCCGCGATCCGCAACCATGCCGCCAGCCCCGGCCACTTCGTGGCCGTGTCGCTCACCGACACCGGCTCGGGTATCCCGCCGGACCGGCTCACGCAGATCTTCGAGCCATTCTACACCACCAAGGAGGTGGGCAAGGGCACGGGGCTGGGCCTCAGCCAGGTCTACGGCTTCGCCAAGCAGTCGGGGGGCGACGTGGCGGTGTCGAGCACGCTCGGCCGGGGCACCACCTTCACCCTCTACCTGCCGCGGGCCGACGGGACCTGTTCGATCGACGACCGCGCGGCCCCCGGCGGCGAGGAGGCGGTCGAGCACGGCCGCGGAAGGCGGGTGCTGGTGGTGGAGGACAATCTCGACGTGGGCCGATTCGCGACGCAGATCCTGGAGGATCTCGGCTACGAGACCGTGTGGGCGGCGAATGCCGACGAGGCGTTGAGCGTCCTGGCCGGCCCGGCCCGGTTCGACGCGGTGTTCAGCGACGTGGTGATGCCGGGCATGAGCGGGGTCCGGCTCGGCCAGGAGATCCGGCACCGTCACCCGGACCTGCCGGTGGTGCTGACCTCCGGCTACAGCCACGTGCTCGCCGAGGAGGGACGGCACGGCTTCGAGCTGCTGCAGAAGCCCTACGCTGCCGACGAACTCTCGCGGGTGCTGCACCGGGTCATCGGCGGACGGCGCCGCTACGCTCCCGCGCCGGCCTGAGGCGGGCGGTCCGCCGCGCCGTCTCCGATTTGCCCTGCATCTGCTCGCCCGCCGGCGGCGCAGGTCCGCGCCGCGACCGTCCGTAAGGGCATCCCCGGGTGATTTCGCGGGCAAACCGAGCAACTAACCGGCCAGCAACACGTTGGGGGGGACCCGGATTTCCGCTCGGAGAGGAAGACCGTCATGTTGACCCGTACGACCTGCGCCGCTGCTCTGCTGGCCCTCACCACCGGCTTTGCCGTCGCCCAGACGACGGCCCCCCAGACCACCGCCCCGCCCGCCACCGCGCCGGCACCCGCGACCCCCGCCACGCCGCCGCCCGCGCGCGCCGACAACGCCTCGACGGAGGTCGACGCGGCCAAGGCGAGCAAGATCGGACTCGCCCAGGCGCTCACGACCGCCCAGAGCCAGGGCGGGGACGGGCGCGCCATCGATGCCGACTTCGAGAAGGCCGAGGGCAGCACCCCCGCGCACTGGGAGATCAAGGTGGTCTACCCGGACGGCAAGCTGGTCGAGCACTACATCAACGCCGACACCGGCGCGCTCATCAAGTCGGAGAACCAGCCCTTCGAGCGCTACTTCACCCGGTTGAAGGTCAGCGACTTCCAGAATGCCAAGACGTCCCTGAAGGACGCCATCGCGATCGCCGAGCAGAAGAGTGGCGGCAAGGCCTTCGAGGCCGAGGTGGAGCGCGAGGGCAGCTCGGTCATCTACGAGATCACCGTGGCGGTCGCCGACAAGACCCAGGAGATCAAGGTCGGCCCCGACGGCAACGTCGTGCAGTGAGCCAGGGCAGGATCGCATTTTCTGCGACGAACCGGTGACCATTTCGTCTGGGTGAATGCCCTCACGGGCGGGCGACGCGCGATGCGGGCGCCCGCCCTACCGTGTCCGGCGGCTGCCTTCCGCCTCGGCCCGCGGGCTGGGCGGCGGGCCTGAGGGAGCCGCGAGCCACGATCGCCGCCGCTCGATCAGCATCGCGAGCCGCGCCGCCCGCTTCTCGCGCCGGTCGCAGTCGCAGGACAGGTCCCAGGGGCCGTCCAGGCTCGGCCGCCCGCCATCCCCATCGAACAGGCTGGCGATCCAGACCACGGTGCCGAGCACCACCAGCACCACGATGCCGAGCACCGGCCACGCGAACACCAGCCCGGCCGCCAGCGCGAGGCCGAGCTTGAGGGCGAGCGATCCCGCGAGCTTCAGTTTCAGGAGCAGCGCGAAGGTGCCCGCGGCGCCGGCGCCGCCCCGCAGGCCCCGCAGGATCCGCACGCGCATCCGACGCCGCGCGGCCAGCGCCTCCAGCCGGCCCAACTCGCGCGAGACGCGGCGCATCGCCGTCCGGTCCTCGATCGGGCGCAGCACGGCCTGCCGGTCCACCGATCCCCCCACGCCCCGCCTCCCTCCGCACCGCAACGAACCTGCGCATACGCGCGGCGCGAGCGTATAGATGTGCGCGAGGGCACGCGCGCACGATCATGACGCAACGAAGATACCACTTGGAGGCGCTACGACAGGACGAAGCCGCCGATATGTCAAGCTCGACCATTCGCTATCGGCCGGCCCGTGTCATGAAACTGAAATAATTTCAAGTCGGACGGTTTGAAGATCCATCCTTGTCGGGTGGGATCGGATTTCGACTGCCGGAAAGTCTTGCACCGCGCGGATCGTTGTCTACAGTGCCGCCGCGGCCGGGATAGCCGCCGGACCACGACTTCGAGACGCATGAGCCTGACTTCCGCACAGATCCTCGATCTCGCACCCGATGCGCCGAGCCGCAAGGCCGGCCAGGATCAGGCCAAGCCCGCCAAGTGGAGTGCCCTCGGCCGGTCCGGGGAGATGATCTGGGGCGAGATCAAGGGCAGCGGGGCCAGCCCCTACCGCACCGTCGCGGATCTTGCCGGCCCGGCCTCGAAATGCACCTGCCCGAGCCGGAAATTTCCCTGCAAGCACGCGCTGGGGCTGATGCTGGTGGATGCCGCAGCCCGGCTCCCGGAGGCCGAGCCGCCCGACTGGGCCGCCGCCTGGGCCAAAACCCGTGAGACCCGCGCGACCGCGGCCGAGACCCGCGCCCGCGAGCCGGCCAAGCCCGTGGACGAGAAGGCGCAGGCCAAGCGCCGGCAGGCCCGCGAGGAGCGGGTCGCAGCCGCCCTCGACGAACTCGATCTCTGGCTGCGCGACCTGATGCGGCGCGGGCTCGCAGGCGTGCGCTCCGAGCCCTACGCGTTCTTCGACCGTATGGCCGGCCGCCTCGTCGACGGGCAGGCGCCCGGTCTCGCCCGCCGGGTGCGCGCCCTGCCGGGCTTCGCCGCCGCGGCCCCTCCCGCCGGGGCGCCCCGGCCGGAGGAGGCGCTGGCGCTCGGAATCGGCCGGCTCGCCCTCCTGGTCGGGGCGATGCGGCGCCTCGACTGTCTGACGCCGGAGCAGGCGGCGGCCGTGCGCGCGGCGGTCGGCTACCCGGTCACCGCCGAGGAGATGGCGGCCCGGCCCGACGCCGCGGATGCCTGGGCCGTGCTCGCCCACGCGGTGGAGGACGAGGACAAGCTCACCGCCCGCACGGTCTGGCTCGCCGGGCGCGGCAGCGGCGCCCTGGCGCAGGTGGTCGATTACGGCGCGCCCGGCTCGCCGCTGCCGCCCGTCCCGGCGGCGGGCCAGGATTTTTCCGGTGCCCTGGCCTTCCAGCCGGGCGAGCCGCCCCTGCGCGCCATCCTGCGCGAGGGGCGTGCGGCGCCCTCCCCCGCCGGGCCGCTCGCGGGTGCGACGACGGTCGCCGCGGCCCTCGACGGCTTCGCCGACGTGCTGGCCCGGGCGCCCTGGACCGAGCGCTGGCCCGTCCGGCTCGCGGGAATCCGCTTCGGCCACCTCGCCGGCTCCACGCCGGAGCGCCCCCTCCTCGGCCTGGGCGACGAGACCGGCAGCCTCGTGCTGCGGGCGGATCCGCGCCTGCCCGCCCTGCTGGCTGTGGCGGCGGGCGAGCGCGTCGACGTGTTCGGCCTCTACGACGGCTTCGGCCTCAACGTCCTGGCCCTCGTCGCGCAGGGCTGCCTCTACGCGGTGCCGGCCCAGGACTCGCAGCCGATCCTGATGCGGGCGGCCTGATGGACGCAGCGACGATCGCCGCCCCGGCCGCCGACGGCTGGGAGACCGCTCTCGCGGCGGCCCTCATCGGCGCCGAGCGCGCGCTGGCCGGACCGGCGGGCGCCCCCTTCGCGGATCTCGGTCCGGCCGGCGACGCGGGCGGCGGCCTGCTCGCGCGCCTCGCCGCGCAGGGCGTCCACCGCCTCGCCGGGGCGGGGCTCGCCCCCGACGCGCTCACCCCCGTGCCGAAGCGCAGCCTGCCCGGACCCGAATGCCCGCCCGCCGCCGCAGCGCGCCTCGCCCTCCTGCTCGCCGCCGGCCAGTCGGCCCGGTCGCGGCTAGAGGAATGGTGCGGCCTCGCGGCCGAGGCGGGCATCCGCGCGCCTGCCTGGCTGCTCCCGGCGCTTAGCCCCTATCGGTCACAGTGGCCGCGGGCGATCGAACGGATCGCCGGCCCCGAGATCGACTGGCTCGACCGCGCCTGCGCGGGCGGGAGCGCCGAGGCCGCGTCATCGCCGCAGGACTGGACGGAGGGCACGCCCGCTATCCGTCGCGATGCCTTCGCGGCCTTCCGGCAGCGCGACCCGGACGGCGCCCGCGAGGCCCTGGAGGCCGGCTTCCGCGGCGAGAAGGCGGACATGCGCCAAGTGCTCGTCGCCGCGCTGGACATCGGCCTCGGCGAGGCCGACGCGCCCTTCCTCGAAGCCTGCCTCGACGACCGCGCGAGCGGCGTCCGGGCGGCGGCGCAGC
The DNA here is from genome assembly GCF_046557895.1 of Methylobacterium oryzisoli. NCBI lineage: Bacteria > Pseudomonadati > Pseudomonadota > Alphaproteobacteria > Hyphomicrobiales > Methylobacteriaceae > Methylobacterium > Methylobacterium oryzisoli. The sequence continues at coordinate 16,012 of NZ_JBKIBX010000042.1, forward strand.
GGCTGCTGGCGGACCTGCCCCGCTCGCTCTTCGCCTCGCGCATGGCGGCGCGGGCCAAAAAGGCGCTCGTGATCGAGAGCAGCCGGGGTCTGCTCGGGGGCACGAAGCACGCGCTGACGGTGACGCTGCCGGAGGAATCGCCCACGCTCGCCCGCGACGGCATCGAGCCCCGCCCCTACCGGCAGAAGGCGGGCGGCGCGCGGGCGGGACTGCTGCAGGAGATCCTGTCGCAGACGCCCCTGCACGCCTTCGCCGAGCATCCGCCGCGGCTCTGGATCGAACTCGCGCTGCGCAGCGAGTGGGCGGGGCCGATCCTCGAAGGCTTCGTCGCGGCCGTGCGCCGCGAGGACGACCCGGACTGGGCGCGTGCGCTCGCCGAGGTCCTGGGCGAGGCCGCCGCGGGGCGCCTCTCGGGGATCCGGCCGACGAACGAGCTGCGCGACGACTGGGCGCGGGCGGCCGCCCTCCTGCCCGGAGCGGAGTGGGAGAGCTTGGTCGAGGGATTGTTTCGGAAGGCGGCCGTCGAGGTGGTGCTCGCCCATCTCGGCCACGCGCCGTCCGCCTTCTCCGAGCGCTTCACCCTCGCCCATCTCGACTGGCTCGCCGTGGTCACCCGGGCCCCGCCCGGGATGCGCGACCCGCTCACCCGGACTTGGATGATCGACCGGTTCGGCGAGCGGGCGTGGCCGGGCGAGCCCGCCGCCGCGGCCGCCGCCGCCATCCTGGCGCGCCTGCCCGCGGATGCCGACGAGCGCCTGCGCCGCCAATGCGCGACGCTGGCCGAGATCCTCGACCTGCGCGCCGCCATGCGGCGCGACTTCACCGGACCGGAGGGTGCCTGAGACATGCCGCAGACCAACGGGAGCAAGGCCGCGCAGCTGCGCCAAGCCGCCGAGGACGCCTTCGCGGAGGAGCTGGCCGCGCTGCGCGCCGCCGACGACCGGGCGCGCCCGCCGAACTGGCAGCTCTCGCCGCAGGCGGTCGTGACCTACCTGATGGGCGGGCGGCTGCCCTCCGGTTTCGAGGTCACTCCAAAGTACATCGGCGAGCGGCGCCTGATGGAGGTCGCGGTGGCGACGCTCGCCACCGACCGGGCGCTGCTGCTCCTCGGCGTGCCCGGCACCGCCAAGAGCTGGGTCAGCGAGCACCTGGCGGCGGCGATCTGCGGCACCTCGCGCCTGATCGTGCAGGGCACGGCCGGCACCAGCGAGGAGGCGATCCGCTACGGCTGGAACTACGCGCTCCTGCTTGCCAAGGGGCCGAGCCGCGAGGCGGTGGTGGCCTCGCCGGTGATGCGCGCCATGAACGAGGGCCGCATCGCCCGGGTGGAGGAGCTGACCCGCATCCCCTCGGAGACGCAGGACAGCTTCATCACGGTCCTGTCGGAGAAAACGCTGCCGATCCCCGAACTGAACGAGGAGGTGCCGGCCGAGAAGGGCTTCAACCTCATCGCCACCGCCAACAACCGCGACCGGGGCGTGAACGAGCTGTCGAGCGCGCTCAAGCGCCGCTTCAACACCGTGGTGCTGCCGCCGCCCGCCACCATCGAGGCCGAGATCGCCATCGTGGAGACGCGGGTGGCCGCGCTCGGCCGCGCCTTCGAGATCCCGGCCGAGCCGCCGGGCGCCGACCAGATCCGGCGCGTCGTCACGATTTTTCGCGAGTTGCGCGAGGGGGTGACGGCGGACGGCAAGAGCAAGGTGAAGCAGCCCTCGGGCACGCTCTCGACGGCGGAGGCGATCAGCGTCGTCGGCAGCGGGCTGGCGCTCGCCGCGCATTTCGGCGACGGCCGCCTCTCGGCCCACGATCTCGTCTCGGGGATCAGCGGCGCGGTGGTGAAGGACCCGGTGCAGGACGCCATCGTCTGGCGCGAGTACCTCGAGACCGTGGTCAAGGAGCGCGACGGCTGGAAGGATTTTTATAAAGCTGCCCGCGCGAGCGCGTGAAACTCCCTTGTAACCCTCCCCCCACGGATATCGGGCTTGCCCGATATCCGCATCACTGAGTGCTCAAGTCGGGCAAGCCCGACTTGAGAAGGGGGAGGGTGCCCGCGGAGCGGGCGGGAGAGGGGCTGCGCGACGGTGCCACTCTCAGTCGGCGTCGGACCAGCGGAAGCGGCGCTCCCCTCTCCCGACCCCCTTCGGGGGCCACCCTCCCCCGCAGAGGGGGGGGGCGCCGCGAGCCTCGCGCGCGAACCGGCCATCGAACCGAGGATGATCCGCCATGAGCCTGACCCTCGCCACCCCGAGCCGCGATGCCTGACATCCGCCTCTTCGGCATCCGCCATCACGGCCCCGGCTCGGCCCGCTCGCTCCGGGCGGCGCTCGATGCGCTCGACCCCGATTGCCTGCTGATCGAGGGTCCGCCGGACGCCGACGCGCTGATCCCGCTCAGCCTCCGGGAGGGCATGGCGCCCCCCGTCGCGCTCCTCGTCTACCGGCCGGACCGGCCGCGCGATTGCGCCTTCTTCCCCTTCGCGGATTTCTCGCCGGAATGGGTGGCGATGCGCCACGGGATCGCGGCGGGCGCGAGCGTCCGCTTCATCGACCTGCCGCACGCGAACCAGCTCGCCGACGGTTTCGGCGTGCCGGAAGAATCGCCCGAGGCCGCGCCGATCGACGCCGAGCCTCTGGCCGAGGCGACGGACACACCGCCCGAGGACGGCCCGGCCCCGGCGCCTGCCGCGATCCGGCGCGATCCGCTCGGCGAACTCGCCGCCGCCGCGGGCTATCCCGATGGCGAGCGCTGGTGGGACGCCCTGGTCGAGAGCCGCGCGGGCGCCGACGGCGACGTGTTCGCGGCCATCGGCGAGGCGATGACGGCCCTGCGCGAGGGCGCCGAGCTCGATGCGGACGAGGCGTTTCGCGAGGAGGCGCGCGAGGCGCATATGCGCGCGGCAATCCGCAAGGCGGCCAAGGAGGGGTTCGCGCGCATCGCCGTGGTCTGCGGCGCGTGGCACGTGCCGGCGCTCGCCCGCCACGACGCGAAGGGTCAGGCGACGGCCGACGCCGCGACGCTCAAAAACCTGCCCAAGACCAAGGTCGCCGCCGCCTGGGCGCCCTGGTCCTACGAGCGGCTGGCCTTCGCTTCCGGCTACCGCGCCGGCGTGCTCTCGCCGGAGTGGTACGACAGCCGCGTCGCCGAATTGTCGGGTCTGATCGGCACGCTGCTGGATGCCGACCTCGCCGGGGCGGGCGCCGAGGTGATCCGGGCGATCAACGACCGCGCCGCCCTCTCGGCCGACGTGTTCGACCTGATGGAGGCCCTGCCCCCGCTCGCCGAACTCGCCCGCTACGGCTCGGTCCGCTCCTCCGACACCGCGCCGGTGCTCGCGGTGGTGCGCGGGCTGGTGCCGCGCGTCGCCGCCGGGCTGGTGGCGGCCTGCCAGAGCCTCGACGACGACGCGGCCGCCGCCGCCAAGGGGCGCCTCGTCGCGGTCTCGGGCGCCGTCGCGCTCATCGAGGAGCCGGAGCTGAAGGCTGTGTGGCAGGAGGGCCTGCGGGGCCTCGCCGACCAGGAGCACGCCCATGGCCGTGTGGTGGGGCGCGCCGTGCGCCTGCTGTTCGACGACCGCGCCGTCGCGGCCGAGGAGGCGGGCGACCGGATGCGGCTGTCGCTCTCGCGGGCGGCGGCGCCCCCCGCGGCGGCAGCCTGGATCGAGGGCTTCCTCGAAGACAGTGGCACGGCGCTGATCCATGGCCAGGGGCTCTTGCCCGTCGTGGACGAGTGGCTGTGCGGCCTCGACGAAGACACCTTCACGGAGCTGCTGCCGCTGGTGCGTCGCACCTTCGCGACGATCGCGCCGGCCGAGCGCCGGGTGATCGGCGAGGCGCTGACGCGGCCGGGCGGCGGCGCGCCGGGCGACACCGCGCCCGGCCGGGTTTTCGACGCGGAGCGGGCCGCCCGGGTGCTGCCGATCCTGCGCCTGCTTCTCGGGCCCGCCCCGGCGGCCCAAGACACCCCTTTCACCCAAGACATCCCAGCCACCCTGGAGGATGGGCGGTGAGCGAGACCGAACGCCTGCGCCGCTGGCGCCTCGTGCTCGGCGGCGGCCCCGCCGACGGGACCGGCTGCGCCCTCGGGGAGCGGGACCAGCGCCTCGACCGGGCGCTCGGCGCCCTCTACGATTCCGACCGCGGCGCCAGCCTCGGCTCCTCCGCTCCATCTGTGCCGCGCTGGCTCGGCGACATCCGCGACTACTTCCCGGCCTCCGTCGTGCAGGTGATGCAGCGCGACGCCTTCGAGCGGCTCGACCTCAAGCGCATGCTCACCGAGCCGGAGATGCTGGACGCCGTCGTCCCGGACGTCTCGCTCGTCTCGACCCTGATCTCGATGCGGGGCCTGCTCGGCGGACGCACCAAGGAGACCGCTCGCCTCGTGGTGCGCAAGGTGGTCGAGGCGCTGATGCGCAAGCTGGAAGAACCCCTGCGGCAGGCGGTGAACGGGGCGATCGACCGCGCCAGCGTCAACCGGCGCCCGCGTCACGCCGAGATCGACTGGAACCGCACCATCCGGGCGAACCTGCGCCACTACCAGGCGGAGTACCGCACCATCATCCCGGAGACGCGCCTGGGCCACGGCCGCAAGAGCCGCGGCAGCCTCAAGGACGTGATCCTGTGCATCGACCAGTCCGGCTCGATGGCGAACTCGGTGGTCTATTCGAGCATCTTCGGAGCCGTGATGGCCTCGCTGCCCGCGGTCTCCACCCGCCTCGTGGTGTTCGACACCGAGGTGGTCGACCTCTCGGACGAGATGGACGATCCGGTTGAGGTGCTCTTCTCGGTCCAGCTCGGCGGCGGCACCGACATCAACCGGGCGGTCGGCTACTGCGAATCGCGCATCACCCGGCCCGAGGACACGATCCTCGTCCTGATCTCGGATCTCTACGAGGGCGGGGTCGAGGCGGGGCTGCTCGCCCGGGCGCAGCGCCTCGTCGGGGCCGGCGTGCAGATGGTCGCCCTGCTGGCGCTCTCGGACGAAGGGGCGCCGGCCTACGACCGGGCGCTCGCCGCGCGGCTCGCGGCCCTCGGCGTGCCCGCCTTCGCCTGCACGCCGGACCTCTTCCCCGACCTGATGGCGGCGGCGATCCGGCGCTCCGACCTCTCGGCCTGGGCGGCCACGGCGGGGATCGCGGCGGTTCCGGCCGCGGCTCAGGACGCGTAGCGCCGTGCGCGAAACCGGGTCTGGACACCCCATGACCGAGTCAGCGGGGCGAACCGGCTCGGCGTGCCGCCGGCGCATCAACGGAGTGACGCGATGATCATCTGGTCCGGCTGGGGGGCACTCACCGCCCTGATCATGGGGGCGGCGCTGGTGGCGGGCGTGCTCGTCGATCCGGCGCTCGCCCGCATCGGCCTCCCGACCCCGACCGGCGTCGTCGTGGTGTGGGTGGCCGCCGCGGTGCTGAACTGGGTCGTCGGCACGCGGCTCAACAACCGCCCGGGCCGGGAACTGGTCGATCCGCGCACCGGGCAGGTGGTGATCCTGCGCGGGCGCCACACGCTTTTCTGGATCCCCATGCAGTACTACTCGGTGCTGATCCTGCTGCTCGGCGCCGTCGCGATCCTGGGCGCGCTCGGCGCCGGGACGCCGCGGCGTCCGGGGTGATCCACCCGGACATCGCGCGCGGACAAGCCCCTTTCCCGGACGATTGAGATGATTTCCGTCTGATCGTTTCGAAATCAAGAATGGGCGGGATCCCCTCTCCCGTGTGGGAGAGGGGTAGGGGTGAGGGTGCGGGAGAGAGCAGGATGAGACGCGACCAGCACCGCGCTTCGTGGTTGAGCCTGAACCCTTCCGCTCCCTTCACCACAGTCTCAGCTTCACTGCAGGACCGTCGCCACCCTCACCCCCGGCCCCTCTCCCAAACAGGAGAGGGAGAAGCATAAGAATTCGCAAGGCTTCAGCCTGTCAGAACCGATGCAACAACAGAGCCGCTGCGCGGCACATCTCCCCTGGTTCCCGGATCTCCTTCCACTTCGTTTCAGTCGTCCGGGAAAGGGGTGGGAGTGACGGGCGTCAGCGATGAATCGAGATGCCATGAAGCGCGCCAAAGCCATCCCCGCGGAGCGGCCGGGCAAGTGGAGCGGGGCGCCGGAGCCATCGCCCGACGAGGCGCGGGTCGACTTGCCGGTGGCGCGCCGGCAGCTCGCCGGCCTGCTCCTCGGCGCGGGCGCGTTCGTCGCCACCGGGGCCTGGATGCTCGCCACTCGTCCGGACCCCGTCGTGGCCGGACTCGGCCTCCTGGCCATCGCCTTCTTCGGTCTCTGCGGCCTCGTCGCGTTGCGCGACCTCGTGCGGCGCGGCCCGGTCCTGTCGGTCTCGGCCTACGGCCTGTTCGACCGCCGATTCTCCACGGAGTGGATTCCGTGGTCGGCCCTGGACGGGTGCCACGTCGCCGGCGGGGTGCTGAGCGTGGCGGTGCGGCCGGAGCGCGATGCCGCCCTGCCGCTGACGCACCGCGCCCGCTGGATCGCCCGCTTCAACCGGATCGTCTTGCACCCGCGCGACCCGCGGTTCGCCAGCCTCTACTGGATGCCGTGCCAGGGCGTGGCAGGCGGCGGCGAGGCGGTCGCGGAGGCGATCGCGCGGGTCCTGGGCGGACCTCGCCGCCGGCGCTGACGGCCGCTCCGACACGGGCCGCCTCGCGCGGCGCTCAGTCCGCCGTCGAGAAGACGCTGTCGCCGATGAAGATCATGTCCCGGTCGGGCTGCGGCGGGTCCTTCTGCGAGCCGAAGGCGAAGAAGAGCCGCCGCACCCGCCCGTCCGCCCCCGTCAGGGTCAGCGTGTAGCGGTCGAGGGCGTAGCGCCCGCCCTCCGGCGCGCGGCGCCGGCTGAGCGCCGAGCCGACGCCGGTGGTCGCACCCGAATTCGTCGCCCCGACCGAGCCGCCCCGGCCGTAGCTGCCGTCAGGCCGGAAATCGTACCGGCTCGACACGGCGATCATCACGTCGCCGCCCATCGCGCTGTTGCCGCCGCCCGACAGCCGGCGATAGCCGCGCGACAGGGTCTCCCCCGCCCCTGCCGGGAAGGCCTTGAAGAAGCTGCCGTCCTGGAGGCGGTAGGAGAGCGGCTTTCCGCTCGTGCCGGTGAGCACGAAGTCGTCGCCCGAGCGGGTCCAGCGGCCGAAGCGGCGGGGCTTGGCCTGCCGCTCGGCCGCGAGGTCGACATCCTCCAGCGCCGCGTCGTCGATCTCGTAGGTGCTGCCGTCCCGCAGCAGGATCAGCGGCTCGAAGTCGATCGTGACCATGCCGCCGACCCCGACGCCGGTGGTGGCGCGGAAATACACCCCCTCGACCTGCGCCCAGTTGGCGGCGTGGCGCGGCTCCGCCGGGAGGGCGGCCGGCGGCGCCTCGGCGGGCGCCTCCGCCACGCGGGGTGGATCGTCGGCCCGGCGGGCTGGGCCTGCGATCCGGGCGCGCCCCTTCGCCACCAATCCCTCCTCCGTCAGATCGAGGGCGCGCAGCTTGGCCGGCGGGATGAACTCGCCCGAGAGGCCGGCGAGGAAGCGCGGCACCACGCCGAGCCGCCGGGCCGCCTGCCAGCCGGCGTGGTGCAGCACGGCCCGCAGCTTGACCTGCTCGGCGAAGGCGGCGCGCGTCTCCAGCCGGGACAGGGGCGGTTTGTCCGCCATCGGCATCACGAACTGCTCGCGGATGGCCCGGAGCGCGGCCGGGCTCGGCTCCGCCGTGGCGTCGTTGGCGACCATCCACTGGAGGACGACGAAGGCCGTCAGCACGTCCCCGGCATCGGTCGGGCGCAGGCCGGTGCCGTCGAGCAGGCTGCGGAAGATCGCGTCGTAATCGTGCTTGCTCATCTCGCGCGCCACCTCGGCCGCCGCGATCGGGTTGGTGGCCTGCAACTCGCGCACGTGGCGGGCGACGGTGCGGGCGCGCAGCTCCGCCGTGGATGTGAACGGAAGCTCGGCACCCGCTGGCCGCTCGCTTCCGCCGGGCTCGGCACCGGGTGCCCGGGGCGGCAGGGTCAGCTCCTGGGGCATGCCCATCGTCTGGGCCGCAGCCGGGCCGGCGATCAGGCACGCGAGAAGGCCGAGGGGGCGGAGGGCAGGTCGCATGGGATCGCTCCTGGTCGCGCGAGGGGTGGTCGGGGCCGCTCAGCGCGCCGGCCCGGCGCAGGCGGCCGGCGGCAGGCGGGCGAGGAGGAAGGTGCGGTTCTCGGCGTCCGGCGGCACGAACATTCCGGGCCGGCCGGGACCCGCCGCGGAAGGACAGGTGGCGTCCGGGCTGAAGCCCGGCCGGGCAGAGACGGCATGCGGCACCCGTGAGGCCGCGTCGTCGTTGACGATCCGCAGCCTTCCGTCCGGCAGGACCTCGACCGCGAAGTCGCCCGCGCAGCTCGCGCTTCGCCCGCAGCGGCGAATGCGGCCCCTTCCTCCGGGCAGCCGATCTCGCCCGTCGCGCTGCGCCCGTCGGCGAGGTCGACGCGCAGGGTCAGGGTCAGCTCCGGATCGATCCGGCCCGCGTCTCGCCGGGCGGCCACGAGGCCGCGGGACGAGCCCGAGAGGAAGAGGCCGGCGATGATCTGGCCCGGATGGCGGGCGAGATGCGCCGCGTCGTAGACGCGCCCGTAGCAGGCGCCCGCGGGCGGGAAGGCCCGCTCGGCGACGAGGCCCTGCGCCGCGGCGGTCATCGGCAGGGCGAGAAGCAGGAGCGCGGCGAGGCGGATCGGTGATAGCGGCATCGGCCCTCCGGCGTGAATGGAACGGTCAGGATTGCCGGCGGGCGCGCCAGAGCGCGACGGCACCGCCGACGAGCCCTGCGAGCAGCGTCAGCAGCATCACCGGCAGGAGGGCGATGACGATCCAGCCCATCATCGTCAGCCCGTAGAGCAGGCCGCCGATGTCGATGCCCGCGACCCGGCAGGGCTGCACCTGCGCCTCGTTCACCGGGCAGCCCGTGAGCCCCGCCAGCGACAGGCCCGCGGCGAAGAGCAGGGCGGGCAGCCACGCGAGGCCGGCGGCGATCACGGCACCCCGCCAGCCCCACCCGGCGAGCGGGCCGAACAGCAGCAGGCGGCCCAGGCGTTTGCCGTCCATCGGCGCTCGCTACCGCGCCGCGCCGCCGGCGCAGCGCTGCCAGGTGCGCTGATAGCCGGCCTCTCCGGGCCGGCCGTAGCACCAGCCCGCGGCGGCGAGCCGGCGGTCGAGGGCGTCGCGCCGCGTGCAGGCCTCCTGGGTCCGCGGGTCGTCGCCGCGGCCTCCGCGGCAGGCGCTGTTGAGCGCCGCCCAGTCCCGCAGCAGGGCGGTCGGCTCGCGGCCGGCCGGCGCGGCCCAGGCGGCCTGCGCCGCGACGAGGAGCGGGAGAACGAGGAGAGGCAGCGTCATGCTCGGCCTTTCAGGCGAGGGCGCGATCCGCGCGCCAGACCAGGGTGATCCCATCGCCCGCCTACGGCGCGCGGCTGTAGAGGCCGCGGAAGCTCACGTTCATGCCCCCGCAGGCGTTGTTGTCGTCGACGACGAGCCAGGGGCCGAGCCGCCGCATCCAGACCTTGCAGTCCGCGGCATCGCCCTGCCCGACCGGCAGCGTGCCCTTCTCGCCCATCGCGAAGCTCAGCGCGTCGCCGGAGGGCGTCACGGTGCCTTCGAGGCTGCCGAGGTTGACGGCCCCGCGCCGGACCCGGTCCGGATCGAGCGAGCCCCATGTGGCGTCGCCGGTGACCGCCAGCGTGCCAGGCCGGGCGCCCGGCTTCACCCGGATCGTCGCCTCGACCCGCGTCCAGGTGCCGAGCCAGCCCTCCGGCGCGACGGCGGCGGCCGGCGCGACGGTCACGGCCGCCGCCGGCAGCCAGCCGGACCGGCCCGTGTCGGTGCGCTTTCTGTCGCCGGGCGCGAGATAGGTGGCGCAGAGATAGGAGCCGCGCCGCGCCCCGATCAGCACGCGGTCGCCGGACACCAGATAGGCCCGAGCGCGGCATTCGAGCGAGGCGTCCGGGCAGCTCTTCCGCTCGATCGCATCCTTGACGAAGTGGGTGCGCTCGGTCCCGGTGATCGTTCCGACGGCGAGCGGCGCTGCGTCGGAGAGCTGCGGCAGGTCGCGGCAGGCGCCGTCATCCGCCGTCCCCTGTGCCAGGGCGCCGTGGAGCGGGACGAGGAGGATGGCGAGGCTCAGGTGGCGGCGCATGGGGGTCGGATCATCGGGGGCTCACGGCAGGTGTCGCCGCGGAGGCGCGGCGAGGACGAGGATGCGGGGACGAGGCAGCATGGGATCGCGACGCGGATGGGTGGCCGGGGGATTGATGCTGGCGGCGCTCACCGCCCTGGCAGCCGCCCTCTGGCTCCCGGGATTCCTGGCCCAGGATGCCTGCCTGGATGCGGGCGGGGCGTGGCAGGACGGTGCGTGCCGGCGCTGACCGCACCGGCGCCTACTTGGTCGTGATGGAGGCCGCGACGCGCTCGGCGCGGTCGATCGCGTCGGCCTCACCGGCCTCGGCCATGCCGATCACCCGCAGGTAGCGCGGACCGTCGAACAGCATCGTCTGCGTCACCGCGAGCGGCCGACCGGTTTTCAGGTCGGTCGCGGTGGCCCGCAGGCGCACGACCGCATTGGTGCCGCGGGTAGAGCGGGTCTCGTCCGTTACCGCGACGTCCTTCAGGTCGCGCAGGCTGCCGAGCGCCTTGCGGGCGAAGGCCCCCTCCTGCCCGGCACCTACCGCGGCTTGCCCGAGCGAGGGCGCGATGATGATCATCGGCTGCGTCCGCCCCGGATCGACGTCCTTCGGCCCCTCGGTCAGGAGCAGGGAATTGCCGAGCAGCACCCGCACGGGACGGAATCCGGCCCGGTCCCCGATCGTGTAGGGCAACGCCGCGATCTGGTCGTCGAGGCTCGCGGGCGTGCGGAAGGCGATGGAGCGCAAGGCCGCCTCGACGGCCTCGCCGGGCACCTGCGCGGCGGCCTGTTCGGGAACCTGCACGGTCACGAGGCCGGTGCCGGCGCCGCCCCGCACCACCGCGACCCACTTGGCGTAGGTGAGCCCGTGGGCGGCCTGGGCACCGCGCAGAAGCCGCCCCTCGCCGCCCGTAACCGCGAGCGGCTCGCCCTCTCCTTTCACGGAAAAGCCGGTGGGCCGCAGAGCCTCGGGGGTGAATTTGCGGCTGATCTCCGCGTAGGCCTCGGCGGGCATCTCCATGATGACGATCGAGGCGCCCGAGCGGTGCTCGAACCCTGAAAAACCCTGGGCGGGCGTCATGCCGGGCGGCGGCACGAGGCCGATCGATGAGGCGGGCGGGAAGACCGGCTCGGCGGCGAGCGCCACCGCGGGCAGGCCGGCGAGCGCCGCGAGGGCGACGAGCCGGCCGAGCGCGCGGCGCGAGAGCGGGACCATCATCGGGAAGAACTCCGCGGGCAGGGGCTTCAGCGCGTGGCGACGCGGCTGAGGACGAAGGTGTTGCCGGAGAACTGGACCTGTCCCGGCGCGCTCATGTGCTCCAGCATCAGGCGCAGGTTGCGGCCGAGCCGCGCCGAATCCGAGCGGGTCTCGTACCAGTACTCGGCGGCGGAGGCCCCGGAGCGCACCGGACGATGGTGCTCGTAGCAGCGGAAGGCGGCCATGTACTCCTCGGCGGCCTGGACCTCCTGGGCCGAGAAGCCGTTGAGGCGCACCACGTAGGCGGTCGGCAGGCCGCCGCAGGCCTCAGTGCCGGGCGCCGCGGTCACGCCGGCGGGCGGTGCCTCGCCCGAGGGCGCCGCGCCCATGGGCGCCGGTCCGGCATCCGCTCCGCGGCGCGGCGCCACGAAGCCGTCGAGCTTGGCGGTCAGGGCGGCGGCGACGTCGCCCGCGATGGTCTTGGCCTCGGCGCCGACCCGCTCCAGCAGGCATTCCCGGTCGCAGCCCTGCGGCAGGGGCGGCAATTGCAGGCCCGCCACCTCGAAGGAGCCGAGCGACTGGCCGGTGCGCACGTTGAGCAGCCGGCCGGGAATGCGGACCGCCGGCCGCACGATGTCCGAATAGGCCGACTTCGAGGCCGAGGCGTAGATCTGGAAGATCGCCACCACGTCGAGCGGCGGGTTCGAGACCGAGCGGGCCACCTCGATCAGCTCCGCGTCGCGGCGGCGCACGCGGTTTGGCTGGGTGAAGCCCATCGCCACGGCGGTCTCGTCGTAGACGTTGTAGCCGCGCAGGTTCATCGTCTCGGAGAGTTCGGCGATCACCCGCTGGAAGATCCGGTTGCCGCGCGGCACCGCATCCTCGTCCGCATCCTCGCCCATCACCACGACGTTGGGCTTGCCCTGCGCCAGGGCGGGCGCGGCCGAGAAATCGAGGAGCAGGGCGAGGGCCGCCGGGGCGGCCGCCAGGATGGCGCGGAATCGAAACATCGGGGTCTCCTGTGACACGGCTTTGAGGCTCAGTCGGCGCAGGGCAGCGCCGTCGGGGCGGCGTCGAAATCGTCGAGGTCGAGGGCGACGCGCAGGCGGGGATCGGCGAGGTGCGGCGCGGCGCAGGATTCCGCCGCCGGGATCACGAAGGACAGGCCGCCGGTGCGGGGGGCGATCAGGCTCACCTCGACGCGGCGGTTGATCCGCGCGAGCGGCGCGGACGGGTCCTTGAGCCGGCTCGGCCCCCAGCCGTGGACGCGCAGCCGGGCCGGATCGATGCCGTAGGCCTCGACCAGATGCGCCTTCACGGCCCGGGCGCGGGCGAACGACAGGCGGCGGTTGTAGGCCGGGGCGCCTGCCGCATCGGTGTGGCCGGCGAGCAGGAAGGCGTGGCGGGCCAGCTCGCGCGAGCCGAGCGCCTGGCCCAGCGGTTCGAGCTGGATGCGCGCCTCGGGCGTCAGCCGGGCGCTGTCGTAGGCGAAGAAGACCGTGAGATCGACCGCGCGGCCGGCATCGACGCTGAGCGCCGGCCCGCCGTCGTCGGGCGCGACCCGGACGGGCCGGGACGGCGCACCCGGGTTGCCGTCCGCGAACGGCGCGAGCGAGCGGATGATCGCCGTGGCCGAAGGGTTGGTGGCGCCGGCCTCCGCGGCTTCCACCGCCTCGTCCCGGGCCGGCGGCGCCGCGGTCTCGGGCCGGCCGAGGCCCGGCGCCTCGGTGAGCGGGTTCGCGCGGGCGCCGGCGAGCGGCAGGACGAGGCTGAGGCCCAGCAGCAGGCAGGCGCGCGCGGCTGCGCGATCGATCCGCATGTGATCACTCCCCTCTTGGGGCCTTGCTTCGGGGCCTTGCAGCCCCTTCGCTCCATCCCTGGACGCCGCAGAGCGGTTTTCGCCGCTCATCGCCCGCGCAGGATCGCGTTCATCTGGCCGGCATCGAGCGGCCCGTCGGCCGCCTTCGCGGCGGGCGGTGCCGGCGGTGCTCCCGCCGGGGCCGGACCCGCGGCGGCGGGTGCTGCCGCGGCGACCGGGCGGCCCTGCGCGGCCGCGATCTCGGCGAGCACGCGGCTGCGGCCGAGGATGGCGGTGAGCCGCGTCGCGCTGTTGAAGCTCGACGGGTCCTTCGGGTCGAGCCCGCCCTCCTTGTGGAGCGCGACGCCGGCCACCGCGGTGTCGAACATCAGCGAGCCGGAGGAGCCGCCCAGCGTGTCGCAGCGGTGGCGCAGGTCCGGCCCCTCGGGCTGGTCCTTCAGGGCGAAGCAGCGGAACCGGCTCATCACCTTGGGCCGCCCGAGCGGATGATGGATGACCAGCATCGAGCGGTTGCCCGGCACCGCCTCGCCCGAGAGCCGGGCTGTGCCGTAGATGGCGCCGGGATTGCCGGCGACGCGGGCGAGGGCGTAGTCGAGGCGCGCGTCGAACTCCACCGGGCGCGGATCGAGATCGAAGCGCCGCGAGCCCTTCCCGTCGAGGCTGAGGTAATCCATCAGGATCGACGCCTTGACGGGCGTGAGGTCGCCCGCCTGCGGCAGGCAATGGTGGTTGGTCAGCACGTAATCGCCCGGCAGGAGCGCGCCGGTGCAGGAGGCGCCGACCATCTGGCCGGAGCGGGCGTTGCGCAGCACGATGTCGACGCGCCCGATCGGCCGCGCGAGGGCGGCGAGGCCGTCCCGCGGGTCGAGTTCGCCGATCGGCTCGAACGCTCCCTTGTTCTGGTCGACATAGGCCGCGGCATCGCCCGTGGTCTGGCGCAGGGGCAGCTGGGCGCGGCCGTAATCGGCCGGATCGAATCCGACGCTCTGCGCGTGGCCCGCGCAGGGCGCCAGCAGCAGGCCCGTCAGCGCGAGGGTCCGGCAGCCTGTCCGGCGGCGTGCAGCCATCGTGGTCCTCCTCCCGGCGTGTGTAAGCCGGCTGTGTGACGGATCGTCGAAGGGGACGGGCGTCCCCTCCGTCAGCGGATCAGCGCGTGGGTGAGGCGCCCCCCGGGCGGAGGCGGCCCCGTCGCCGACAGAGCTTGAGCGGTGTAGACGAGGTTCTGCCGGGCGCCCTCGCGCAGGTAGTAGGCCTGCGCGCCGTCGGGCAGGGCCGCGGGCGGCAGGGCGGCGCTCCGCAGTTCCGGCCCCACCTCGATCCGCGCGCCCGGCGCGGTGGGCCGGAAGGCGAGGCCGCACAGCTCCGGCGCGAGCCGGCTCGCGCGCAGCCGCCCCTCTCCGTCCGCCGGCACGGGGCGGCGCTCGGCCGGATCGGCCCCGAAGGCCACGCGGCGGCAGGAGGAGCGGGCCGGCGCGATCAGTTCCTCGACCACGAGGGCGGGCGCGGCGACCCAGGTCTCGCGGACGGGTTCCGGCAGGCTTTGCGGCTCCGCCGCCGCGATCTGCGGTGCGGGATCGGGCGGCGCCTCGGCGCGGCCCTCGGGAGACGGGCGACCGTGCAGCGCGCCGAGCGCCGCCGCGCCCGCGAGACCGGCGGCGACCGCGAGGCCCGCCGCCATCGCGGCCGTCCGGGCGAGCCGCCGGCCCGGCGCGGCGGGCGCCCGCGCGTCCGGCCGGGTCAGTGCGTCGAGGGACGCGCGCACGGAGCCCGCGGGCAGGATCACGGGCGGGCGGGCGCGCCCGAGGGCGCCGAGCGCGCGCTCGGCCTCCGCCCGCTCCGGCCCCTCCGGCAGCAGCACCGCGAGACCGGCCTGCGGCGCGGCGTCGAAAAGGTCCCGCGAGCGGGCGATCTTGTCGAGGAGCGCGTAGTCGCCGGGCAGGATCGCGAGGTCGAGATCGACCGCGCCGGTGGCCCAGAGCACGAGATCGGCCTCGCCCGGCTCGGCCGCGAGGCGCAGGCCCCGCGCGATCAGCCCGTGCGCGAGGCAGACCGGCACCTCCCAGGAGCGGCCGGCGTCGAAGCTGCCGGAGAGGCGCAGTTCGTGCGGCACGGCCGCGACGCCCGGAATGCGTGCGAGCGGTCCGCCGGGCGCGGCGAGGCGGGCGTAATCCGCCGACCACGGCAGCGGCCGGTAGTCGCCCTCCGCGAATGCCGCGGAGGCCGGCAGCCCGGGACGGGGCCGCAGCGCGCGAAGCCGCAGCGGGCCGCCCGTCGTCGGCACCACGACCAGGACCGTGCGCGGTGTCATGCCGCCTCGCCGGTCATGCGCCCGCCGCTGCCGTCACAGCAGGAAGACCGCGCTGGCGGGATCGCCGAGCAGGCGACCGAGCCTGTCCGCCTCCGGCACGGCCGGATCGAGGGCGAGCACGATCGTGCCGTCGACCGGCGGGCCGAGATCGAGGCGCACGGCCTCGTCCCCGCGCATCGCCTCGATCACCCGCGGCATCCGGCCCTCGCCGCGCAGCACCAGCAGCGGGGGCGCGTCCGGCTCGGCGGGCAGGATGTCGAGCGAAAAAGGCCCGACCCGCCGGGACGACAGGCTGCCGTCGGAGGCCGCCAGCGCGAGGGGCGCGTGGGCGAGCGCCTGCGCGGCGAGCATCGTCCGGTAGCGTCGGGCGGTCTCGGGATCGCCGCGGATCGCCCGCTCCACCGCGAGGTCGACGGGGCGGCCCGGCTCCCGGGTCGCGTGGGCCCAGAGGGCTGCATGGCTCTGGCGGAGGGCGGGGGCTGGCGCGCGCAGAAGCCCGCGTGCCGCGTGGATCTCGGCCAGCAGGCGCGCCGCGCCGTCGTCGGTCATGGTCTCGGTCACGCCGCCTCCCCTGCATAGGCCGTCGCGAAGGCCTGCGCGAAGACCGCCCGGTCCGCCGCGAAGGCCGCGTCGAGGGCGTGCCGCCGGTCGAGGCTCTCGGCGGCGCGCACGAACCGGCCGGTTTCTTCGGCAAGGCGGACCAGCGCCGCATCGACGGCCGCGAAACCCGCCGCGACCCGCGCGCGGTCGTCGAACCCGGCCCGGCGGATCCGGCGCAGATCCGCCTCCGCCTCCCGGAGCGCGGCCTGCGTGTCGGCATCGAGGTCGCGGGCGAGGTCGGTCGCCGCGAGCCGCAGGGCCGCCGCGATGCGCAGCATCCGGCCGAGATGGTGCGCCAGCCCGGCCGCGCGGGCGGCCAGCGTCCGGTATTCTTCCGCCTCGGCGCAGGAGGCGCGCTCGGCGAGATCGGCGCCCCCGCCGCCCCGGCGCAGGCGGTTGGCGAGGCCCGACTGGACCCGCCCGAAGCTCGCCGCCCGCAACGCCGTCAGGGGGCGCGTGCGGTGGAAGGGTTCGAGGCGCAGCAGCTCCGCGAGGTCGTCGCGCTCGGCCCCGGTGAGGATCTTGGGGCCGTCCGGCAGGTCCGCGAGCAGGTCCGCCAGGGCGGCGGCGGGCTCGCCCGCCGCGAGGTCGGCCAGCGAGGCGGTCAGGCGCTCCTCCCAGCCTTCGATCGCGTCGAGAGAGGCGGCGGCGGAAAGACCGTCCAGGCCCTCGCGCAGGGCGGCAGCGGCCTCGTAGGTCACGAAATGCTCGGCGACGGTCCGGAAGCCCGGCCGCTCGCCGGTGCCCATCTCGACGCGCCAGAAGGCCAGGATGTCGTCGTCCGTGAAGGCGGCGCGGCCGCGCAGGAAGTTCAGGATGCCGCGGAAGCGCCGCTCCAGCGGTGCGAGCGGCAGATGGGCGCTGCGGTAGGCGGCCATGTGGCGGGCGAGGCGCTTGGCGAGCCGCTCGGCCTCCTCGGGCTCGGGCGCCTTCGCCAGATCGTCGAACCAGCCGGTGACGAGCGGGAACTGCGCCAGATCCTCCGCGGTCAGCGCGAACTCGGCCAGCGCGAGGAGCCGCGCCAGCCCGGCCCAGGTGGTACGCCACGCGCGAGGCCCGGCGAGGACGAGGCCGCGCGCATCGGCAGCGGCCATGTCGGCGCCCGCTCCGGCGAAGCGCGCCGCCACCGCCTCCGGCGTGGCCAGCCGAGGATCGAGCGCCAGGGTGACGAGGTCGCGGCCTTCGCCCGCTCCCGTGAGCCGGGCGAGCGCCGCCAGCGCGTGGGCGAGGTCCCAGAGCGGCTTGTCGCGGTTCGGCCGCACGGCGCCGGTGACGACGCGCGCGAGCCATCCCCGCTCCTCGCGAGACAGGGCCCGGCCCTCGCCCACGTTGGCGAGATCCGCCGCACAGCGCTCGTCGTAACCTCCGCTCATCCGCCTCCCTGCCCCGGGTGATCGCCGATGCACTGTCGACCCGCCGGGCGCGTCATGGTTAATCGCTGCGTCATCATTCGTCACCCTCTTGATCTGCCGAAGTGCATGCCGGCCCGGTCTTAGGTGCAGCGACGGTAGCGCGGCGGTGGATCCCTCATGGGACGCTCAACCGGGGCATCGGCGTGGGCGGTGACCGGCCACGCCGAGGCCCGGTCAGCTTGGCCATAGCTGCGCCAGAATCAGCGGTCAGGCGCGAGCCATGATCCGGATCCCAGCGCTCACCCTCGCGATCGCCTGCATTCTGGCCGTCGCGCGGGACCCCGTCGCAGCGGGGCCGTCGCCCGACGCGCGTGACTGCCTGATGCTCAAGGTGGAACTCGGCACCCGCATCGAGCAGCGCTGCGACGCCAGAGCCGGCGGGGAGATCGCGCGCCAGCATCCGGGCTTCAGGCCCGACACGGTGATCGCCTACGCCCTGACCGAGCCGCAGCAGCACGGGACGGAGGTGATCGCGCCGGGCGCCGTCGTCCGGAGCCGGGGGCACTGGTTCCGGCTCTCCTTCCGCTGCAGGACCACGCCCGATGGGCTCGGGATCGTGGCATTCGAGCACACGCTCGACCCGGAGATCCCGGGCTGGGACATGAGCAAGCTCGACCACGGCGATTGACGGCGCAACGTCGCGATCTGCACGAGGGACGAAGGTGGCCAGCGGCCGATGCCGGACGGGGCCGAACGTCGGAAATCACTCGCTTGAGGCGGCCTGATGTGGCAGTGCCGTAGCGCCCGGCAAGTCCAGCCGAAGTTTCACGACCGGCCGGCGCGATCGGATGGTGCGTCCGGGCAGATCAATCGGGTCGGGATGCGACCGTCGATCAGATCGTGTTCAGCGGTTCTGCGAAATATATTGGAGCGGGCGAAGGGAATCGAACCCTCGTCTTCAGCTTGGAAGGCTGCGGCTCTACCATTGAGCTACGCCCGCGGCGCAAGCAGAGTGCGTCTACACCTGCTTGACGTCAGGCGGCTTGATACCGCAGCGCGGGCGTTCGGGCAAGGTCAGGCTGGCGTGGATCGCGGCCGGATACGACGGATCGACCGCGTTCCGCGCCGGGCGCAAGCTGGCCGTTGACCCCCTCCCCAGCACAGACCGGAGCGCTCGCGCAGCGGACGGTTCGCCCCAGGGCCTAAACCGTTGACAGATCTGCGATCGGGCGTCTACGGGCCACCGCGTGGCCGAGGGCGAGGATTCGGCGCTCGGCCCGAGGGCAGGTGTCGGTTCACCGGCCGCGCGGACCACCGCGGATCGGGCCGCGCTCGAGCCCATTGACCAGACGGGAGGCATGGCGGTGACCGAGAGCCAAGCGCGCGAGGACCTGACCCGCTTCGCCAAGTCCCTGTTCGACCGCGGCTACTCGGTCGGCTCCTCGGGCAACATCAGCGTCGCCGTCGAGGACGGCCTGCTGATCACCCCGACCAATTCCTGCCTCGGTTTCCTCGATCCCGCCCGGATCGCCAAGCTCGACCGGGCGGGGCGGCATGTCGGCGGGGACAAGCCGTCGAAGGAGATTTTTCTCCATCAGGCCTTCTACGACACGCGGCCCGGAACCGGCGCCGTGGTGCACCTGCACTCCACCTATGCCACCGCCGTGTCGTGCCTCGCCGACACCGATCCCGAGGACGCCATCCCGCCGCTGACGCCCTACGTCGTCATGCGGGTCGGCCGCGTGAAGCTCCTCCCCTACGTCCGCCCGGGCGACCCGCGGATGGGCGAGATGATCCGCGACCTCGCCGGCAGCCACGCGGCGGTGCTGCTGGCCAATCACGGCCCGGCCGTCGCCGCGGCAGACCTCGCCACGGCGGTGTTCGCGGCCGAGGAGCTGGAGGAGACGGCCAAGCTCGTCACGCTGCTGAAGGACCGCCCGACCCGCCATCTCGACGCGGCTCAGGTTCAGGAGCTGGTCCGGGTCTTCGGCGCCGGCCGCTGAGGGGAGCGGGCTCATCCACACCATCCGGCCGCGGTTGCGTGGCGCGGGCCGCGCAACCGTGGTTTCTCATCTCATGCGCCGAACCGGACACCGCGCCAGCGCCGGATGCACGCGCGAAGGCTTCAGCAGGACGGCGGGAGCGGCATGGCGGGGTCGGGGCAGGTCGAGGCCGAGGCGGTGCGGGTCTCCGCCGCCGGACCGGCGGTCGGGCTCGCCGCCGTCATCATCGCGGCGACGGACGGCGAGCCGCGGGTGCTCACGGTGCCGGTTCCAGGCCAGCCCGCGGGCCGCGGCGAGGGCCTGCCGGCGGGTCCCCTGGAAGCGGCCCACCCGACGCTGGAGCGCGGCCTGCGCGCCTGGGTCGAGCGCCGCACCGATCTCGTGCTGGGCTACGTCGAGCAGCTCTACACCTTCGGCGACCGCGACCGCGGGCCGGACGGCGCCGGAGGCCACGCGCTCTCGATCGCCTACCTGGCGCTGGTGCGCGAGGCACGGCCGGCGCGCGCACCCGAGGCGGTCTGGCAGGGCTGGTACCGCTACTTTCCCTACGAGGACCGGCGCTCGGGCCCGCCGTCCTGCCTCGACGACCTCGCGGCGCGCCTCGACGCCTGGGCCAGGGCCGCGCCGGAGGCGGGCGAGCGGCGCCGCCGCCTCGACCGCATCGGCCTCGAATTCGGTGGGGCGGGGAGCTGGAACGAGGAGCGGGTGCTGGAGCGCTACGAGCTGCTGTTCGAGGCCGGGCTGGTGCCGGAGGCGGGCGCCCCCGAACGGGCGGCCGGGCAGCCGATGGCGCTCGATCACCGCCGCATGCTCGCCACTGCGCTGGGCCGGCTGCGGGGCAAGATCAAGTACCGGCCGGTGGTGTTCGAATTGATGCCGCCGGCCTTCACCCTCGGCCAGCTGCAGCGGGTGGTGGAGGCCCTCTCGGGCGTGCTGCTGCACAAGCAGAATTTCCGCCGTCTGGTGGCGCAGCAGGGGCTGGTGGAAGAAACCGACGCGATCAGCGCCGAGACCGGCGGCCGCCCGGCCCGGCTGATGCGCTTCCGCCGCGAGGTGCTGCTGGAACGGCCCGCCCCAGGCCTGCGCCTGCGGCGCGGCTGAGCGGTCACTCGCGCCGCAGCAGCCGGTCCACCATGACGTCCGACCAGAAGCCGGGCCGGAAATCCCGCCGCAGCGCCTCGGGGTCGTAGACGGTCTCGACCCAGTCGAGGAAGCTCAGGCCCTTGGCCTCGCCCTCCAGGCGGTAGCGGTCGAAGAACGCGTCGAGGATGCCGGTCTTGGCGAAGCGGAAATGGCCGAAGCGCGGCGAGAGCTGCCGGGCCGCCTCCGCCACCGGGCGCCCCTCGTGCAGCACGAGGTAGAGGGCGGCGGCGAAGCCCGCCCGGTCCGCGCCCGACTTGCAGTGGAGCACCGCCGGGTACTCGATGCCGGCGAAGAAGTCGCGGGCGGCGAGCAGCATCTGCCGGTCGGGCGCCTCGCGCGAGCGCACCACGAACTCGACCAGCCGCAGGTCCTGGCGCTCGCAGGCCTCGCGCTGCAATTGCCAGGAGCCGTGCTCGCGCCCGCCGCGCAGCGAGATCACGGTGCGCACGCCGCGGCGCTTGAACCACGCGAGATCGTGCGGCGCCGGCTGGGCCGAGCGCCAGAGCAGCCCCCGCCCCACCGGGTGGCGGTTGAGGTAGGCGAGGCGCAGGACACCGTGATCGACGAGCAGCATGTTCGCCCAGGCCCGGAGCCGGCCGCGGCGGCCGGCGATCGGCTGCTCCCAGCGCGCGATGCGGGCCATGCGCCGGGCGTAGCGGGTCTCGGGCGGAAGGAAGCGGTTGAACACGCGGGATGAGGGACCGGCGAGAGGACGGGCGGACGGGCGGGCCTGTCCGCCGGGCGGCGGCTATTTCTGAAGGGTCTCGGCATGTAGCAGCCGCGTGTCCCGACCGCAACGATGCGGGCGCTTTGCAGCCGGCAAACCAGCGTGGCATTGCACTTGCTCCCTGCCATCCCGCATCGTGTGGACGGACTCGCGCGATCCCGCAAAGCGACGCGCGGTCGGTCCTTCGGGAGTGGGGGAAGAGGTCGTGCGCACACAGGTCACCAGCATCCGCCGGGCGCGGTCGGACGATGCCCCGATGCTGTCGCGGGTCTTCGACGCGGCGTGGCGCGAAGCCTATCAGGGCATCATTCCGGGCGTCGCCCTCGACCGCATGCTGTCGCGGCGCGGGCCGGGATGGTGGCGCTCCACGATCGGGCGCGGGCGGCCCCTGGTGGTGCTCGACATCGGCGAGACGGTGGTGGGCTACGTCTCGTACGGCCGCTGCCGCGACCGCGCCCTCGATGCGGAGGGGGAGATCGACGAGATCTACCTCGATCCGGCCTATCAGGGGCTCGGCTACGGCACCCGCCTTTTTCGGGCCGTGCGCAACGACCTCGCCGACCGCGACGTGCCTCGGGTGGCCGTGTGGTCGCTCACCGAGAACGCGCGCGCGCGCAGTTTCTACGAGCGCCTGGGCGGGCGGGTGATCGCGGAGGCGACCGATCGGATCGCCGGCGTCGCCCTGCCGAAGGTCGCCTACCGGTTCGCCTGAGGGCGCCCGTCCCGGGGGCGCGGGTGCACCGCAACAAGCTTGTGCTGAGGATCGGCTGTCTCTAAGCAGCGGCGATCACGGGGTGCCGCGCCCCGCCGGGAGTTCGTCATCATGCGTCTCGACGCCATCGCCATCGGCAAGAACCCGCCCGACGACGTCAACGTCGTCATCGAGGTCCCGGTCGGCGGCGAGCCGATCAAGTACGAGATGGACAAGGATGCCGGCACCCTGGTGGTCGACCGGTTCCTCTACACGGCGATGCACTACCCGGGGAATTACGGCT
The DNA here is from genome assembly GCF_046557895.1 of Methylobacterium oryzisoli. Classification (NCBI taxonomy): domain Bacteria; kingdom Pseudomonadati; phylum Pseudomonadota; class Alphaproteobacteria; order Hyphomicrobiales; family Methylobacteriaceae; genus Methylobacterium; species Methylobacterium oryzisoli. Next base: position 38,281 of record NZ_JBKIBX010000042.1, read on the forward strand.
TCATCCCCCACACCCTGTCGGGTGACGGCGATCCCTGCGACGTGCTGATCGCCAACACCCGCGCGATCGTGCCGGGTGCCATCATGAGCGTGCGCCCCGTCGGCGTGCTGATCATGGAGGACAATGCCGGCGAGGACGAGAAGATCGTCGCGGTGCCGTCGCGCCACCTGACCAAGCGCTACGACCGGATCGAGAACTACACCGACCTGCCCGACATCACCCTGCACCAGATCCAACACTTCTTCGAGCACTACAAGGATCTGGAGCCCGGCAAGTGGGTGAAGATCGTGCGCTGGGGCGACAAGGCCGAGGCGCAGCGCCTCATCCTCGAGGGCATCGAGCGCGCCAAGAAGGCGTGACGCGAGGCCCGACCTGAGGCCGGCCTCACGCCCGGAGGCCGCCCTCGTCCCAGACGCTCCAGCGGAAGACCTCGCGCCCCGCGCCGTCGAGGACGTGCACCGCCTCGGCCGCCGGGCCGGCCCGCTGCGGCACCCGGGCGCGGCGGAAAAGCCGCAGCGCCCGCTCGCGGGCAGCCTCCAGGCCGGCCACCCGCACCGAGGCCCGCTGGATCAGGCCCTCGGGGCCGGTGACTTCGATGTGGAAGGTCTCGCGCAAATCGGTGCTCCCTGGGGGCGCCCTCCATACGGAAGAGTCCCCCGGCGCGCCAGCGCGCCTCAGGTCTTCAGTACCGGCTCCTGCACGTCCCCGCTGCCGCGCCGGGCCAGGTAGTCCGGCTGAAACAGGCACATCCGCACCGCGTCGCGGTAGCGGCCGTTGACGAAGAACTCGTCCCGCAGCACGCCCTCGGTGGTGAAGCCGCAGCTCTCGTAGATGGCCACCGCCCGGCGGTTGTCCTTGTCCACGTGCAGGTAGAGCTTGTGGATGTTGAGGACACTGAAGGCGTAGTCGATGGCGATGCGCGTCGCCTGCCGGGCGTAGCCGCGGCCCTGGAAGGCGGGATGGACCGCGATCTGGAACTCGCAGCGCCGGTGCAGGTGGTTGATCTCCACGAGCTCCACCATGCCGGCCCGCTCGTCGCTCGCCGAGCCGACGATGAAGCGCCGCTCCGTCTGGTTGTGGATGTTGCGCTCATAGAGCTGCGCCAGCTCGGCGAAGGATTCGTAGGCCTCCTCGAACCAGTAGCGCATGATGCTGTCGTTGTTGTTGAGCTGGTGCACGAAGAGCAGGTCCTCGCGCTCCAGCGGGCGCAGCTTGACGATCAAGCTCATGGCGCAACTCCACGCGGTACGGCCAGTCTGATCCCGGACCCGCCGGCTGTCACGTCCTCTCCGCCAGCGCCGCCAGGATGCGCGCCCAGCTGCGCGTGCCCTTGTGGAAGCTCTGCAGGTCATACTTCTCGTTGGGAGAATGCACCCGGTCGTCGTCGAGTCCGAAGCCGATCAGCAGCGTGTCGAGGCCGAGGCTGCGCTTGAAGTCGCCGACGATCGGGATGGAGCCGCCCGAGCCGATCGCCACCGGCGCGGTGCCCCATTCCTCCGCGAGCGCGCGGCCGGCCGCGCCCAGAGCCGGCATGTCGAACGGCAGCGCGATCGCTCGCGAGCCCTTGTGGGTCACGATCTCGACCGAGCAATCCTCCGGGATGCGCGCCTGCACGAAGGCGCGGAAGCTCCGGTCCAGGGCCTCCGGGTCTTGGTCGTCGACGAGGCGGAACGAGATCTTGGCGCTCGCCTTCGCGGCGATGACGGTCTTCGTCCCCTCCCCCGTGTAGCCGCCGATGATGCCGTTGGCGTCACAGGTCGGGCGGGACTGGATCTGCTCGATCAGCAGGCGGTCGCGCTCGCCCGCGGGCCGGGACAGGCCGATCGGGCCGAGGAAGGACTCGGGCGTCAGGTCGAGCGAGCGCCAGCGCTCCAGCACCTCGGGGGGCGGCTGGCGCACGCCGTCGTAGAAGCCCGGCAGCGTCACCCGGCCCTCCTCGTCGTGCAGGTCGGCGATGATGCGTGAGAGCACCCGGATCGGGTTGGCGGCCGCCCCGCCGAACAGGCCCGAATGCAGGTCGCGGTCTGCGCAGGTCACGAAGACCTCGAAATAGGCGAGCCCCCGCAGCGAGGAGGTGATGGCCGGGGTGGTCCGATCCCACATGCCGGTGTCGCAGACCAGCACGAGGTCGGCCGTCAGCTCGGCGCGGTTCGCCTCCACCCATTCCGGCAGGTGCTTCGAGCCGTCCTCCTCCGCGCCCTCGATCAGCACCGTGACGCCGACCGGCAACTCGCCGTGGATCGCCTTCCAGGCCCGGCAGGCTTCGAGGAAGGTCATGACCTGCCCCTTGTCGTCGCAGGCCCCGCGCGCGCTGATCGCCCGGCGCCCGTCCGGCAGCGTGACGAGGCGTGGCTCGAAGGGCGGCGTCTCCCACAGGTCGAGCGGATCGACCGGTTGCACGTCGTAGTGCCCGTAGAACAGCACGTGCGGCGCGCCGGGCTTCGGCGCGTGGCCCAGCACCACCGGATGGCCGCCGGTCTCGCGCAGGGACGCCTCGAAGCCCATCGCGGCGAGGTCCGCCCGCAGCCACTCCGCCGCCCGCCGGCACTCGGCCGCGTAGGCCGGGTCGGTCGAGATCGAGGGAATGCGCAGGAAGGCGAAGAGCCGCTCCAGCGACGTGTCGAGGTCGCGGTCGATGTCGGCGAGGATCGGGTCGAGCGCGGGCATGCGGCACCTCCGGCGGGACTGCGCGCAGGCGTAGCCCAGAGCGGAGCGGGCTTGAAGCCCCGCCGACGCGGGGCCGGTCCGACCCGAGGGACACTCCACCGGGGAACCGCGGCAGGTTGGAACCGTTACGGACTAGCGCTCCGGTTGCGAGATCGCGGCGTTCGCGCGCCTCCCTGCCGGACAGCGCAGAGCCGCCGGGCCGACGCCCGGCCCGACACCCACCCTGGAAGGCCCATGCTCAGCGAGAGCGGCACGCGCGATGCCGGCGACCGGATCGCCATCACCCTGACGGTCAACGGCCAGCGGCGGCAATTGCAGGTGGCCCCCTGGACCAGCCTGCTCGACCTCCTGCGGGAGGAACTGGACCTCACCGGAACCAAGAAGGGCTGCGACCACGGCCAGTGCGGGGCCTGCACGGTCATCGTGGATGGGCGCCGGGTGAATGCGTGCCTCGCGCTCGCGGTGATGAAGGACGGCGCCAGCGTCACAACCATCGAGGGGCTTTCGACCGGGTCGCTGCATCCCGTCCAGGCGGCCTTCGTGGAGCACGACGCCTTCCAGTGCGGCTACTGCACCCCGGGCCAGATCATGTCGGCGGTGGCCCTGATCGAGGAGGGCCGCGCGCGGACCCGCGAGGAGATCCGCGAGTACATGAGCGGCAATCTCTGCCGCTGCGGCGCCTACACCAACATCGTGGACGCGGTGGAATCCGTCCTGAACGGGACCCCCGTCCGCCGGGAGGCCGCGGAATGAACCGCTTCGCCTACACCCGCGCCCAGAGCGTCGCCGAGGCCGTGCAGGCGCTCGCGGGCGACCCCGCCGCCCGGATCATCGCCGGGGGTACCAACCTCGTCGACCTGATGAAGTACAACGTCGAGCGGCCGCACCGGCTGATCGACATCACCCGGCTGCCGCTCGATGCCATCGAGGAGCACGCGGGCGGCCTGCGCCTCGGCGCGCTCGTGCCCAACAGCACGGTGGCGTACGACGCGCGCGTGACGGCGCGCTATCCCCTGCTCGCCAGCGCCATCCTGGCCGGGGCCTCGCCGCAGCTGCGCAACGCCGCCTCGACCGGCGGCAACCTGCTCCAGCGCACCCGCTGCTACTATTTTTACGACGAGGGCACGCCCTGCAACAAGCGGGTGCCGGGCTCGGGCTGCCCGGCGATCACGGGGGTCAACCGCATCCACGCGATCCTGGGCACCTCCGACCATTGCATTGCCACGCACCCGTCCGACATGTGCGTGGCGCTGGCGGCGCTCGAAGCGACGGTGCGGGTCGAGGGACCGAACGGCCCGCGCGGGATCCCGTTCGCCGAGTTCCACCGCCTGCCGGGCGACGAGCCCCAGCGCGACACAACCCTGGAGCCGGGCGAGATCGTGCTCTCGGTCGACCTGCCGGATCGGGATTTCTCGCACCACTACACCTACCTGAAGCTGCGCGACCGCCTCTCCTACGCCTTCGCCCTCGTCTCGGTGGCGGCCGCGCTGGAGATGGACGGCAATACGATCCGCACCGCGCGCCTCGCGCTCGGCGGCGTCGCCCACAAGCCCTGGCGCAACGTGGAGGCCGAGCGGAGCCTCGAAGGCCAAAAAGCCGCCCCCGAGACCTTCCGCAAGGCCGCCGACCTGATCCTGGCCGAGGCCAAGCCCTACGCCCATAACGGCTTCAAGATCGAACTGGCGAGGCGCGCCATCGTGCGCGGCCTCGCGCAGGCCGCCGCCGGCACGCCGCAATCCCAGACCGACAAGCGCATCCGCTGAGGCTTTCGCCGCATGGCCACCACCAACCTCACTGTCGGCACGGCGCAGAGCCGCGTCGACGGCCCCGCCAAGGTGACGGGCGCGGCGAAATACGCCGCCGAGTTCAAGGCGGCCGACCTCGCCTACGGCGTCGTCGTGTCGAGCGCGATCACCCGCGGCCGCATCACCGCCATCGACGCGTCCGCGGCGCTCGCGGTGCCCGGCGTGATCCAGGTCTTCACGCACGAGAACCGGCCCCGCACCGCGTGGCTCGACTACAATTACCGCGATCAGGTGGCGCCGCCCGGCTCGCCCTTCCGGGCGCTCAACGGCCCGGAGATCGCCTTCGGCGGCCAGCCGGTGGCCCTCGTGGTGGCGGAGAGCTTCGATCTCGCGCGCCACGGCGCCTCGCTGATCCGGGTGACCTATGAGGAGGAGGTGCCCAACACCGACCTCGACAGGAACCGCGACGCCGCCTACGAGCCGCCCAAGAAGCGCTCCGGCATCAAGCCGCCGCCCGACCCGCGCGGCGACGCCGAGGGCGCGCTCGCCGGCGCGCCGATCCAGCTGCGGCACGAGTACAAGCAGGCGGTGGAGCACCACAACCCGATGGAGCCGCACGCCACCACGGTGGTGTGGGAGGGCGAGGGCAAGCTCACCATCCACGACAAGATCCAGGGCGTGAACAACACCCAGGGCTACGTCTGCAGCGTCTTCAACCTGAAGCCGGACGACGTACGGGTGATCGCGCCCTACATCGGCGGCGCCTTCGGTTCGGGCCTGCGCCCGCAATACCAGCTCTTCCTGGCGGTCTCGGCGGCGCTCGAACTCAAGCGCTCGGTGCGGGTGGTGCTCAGCCGCGACCAGATGTTCACGCTCGGCTACCGGCCCGAGACGATCCAGACGGTGGCGCTCGGCGCCGACAAGGACGGCCGGCTCCAGGCGGTGCTGCACGACGCGGTCGCGGGCACCTCGACCTTCGAGGATTACCAGGAGGCGGTCGTCAACTGGTCCGGCCTCCTCTACCATTGCCCCAACGTCAAACTCGGCTACAAGCTCGCCAAGATCGATACCTACACGCCCGCCGACATGCGGGCGCCCGGGGCGGTGACGGGGGTCTTCGCCCTCGAAGTGGCGATGGACGAACTCGCCTACGCGACCGGGGTCGACCCGATCGAACTGCGCCTGCGCAACTACGCCGAGCGCGACGAGGGCGAGAACAAGGACTTCACCTCCAAGGCCCTGCGCGCCTGCTACGAGGAGGGCGCGGCCCGCTTCGGCTGGTCGCGGCGCAGCGCCGAGCCGCGCTCCATGCGCGAGGGCCGCGAGCTGATCGGCTGGGGCATGGCCACCGGCGTCTGGGAAGCCTACATGATGAAGTCGAGCGCCCGCGCCCGGCTCTCGCGCGACGGCAGCCTGGAGGTCGCCTGCTCGACCGCCGATCTCGGCACCGGCACCTACACGATCCTCGCCCAGATCGGCGCCGACGCGCTCGGCGTGCCGATCGAGCGGGTGCGCACGCTGCTCGCCGACACCGCCCTGCCGGAGGCCCCGCTCGCGGGCGGGTCGTGGACCGCGGCCTCCTCGGGCGCCGCGGTGGAGTTGGCCTGCCGCGCGGTGGCCGAGCAGCTCCTCGCCCACGCGCGTCGTCTCGACAATTCACCGCTCGCCAACGCCGACCTCGCCCACGTCACCTTCGTGGACGGCGAGATCCGGCTCGCGAGCGACCCGTCCCGGGCCGTCAAGGTGGCGGACGCGATGCGGGCGGCGGGCGTCGAGACCGTCGAGGCGACCGAGGCCGCCAAGCCCAGCCTCCTCACCAGCCTGCGCTACTCGGCCTACACCCACTCGGCGGTGTTCGCGGAGGTGCGGGTGGACGAGGAGCTCGGGGTCGTGCGCGTCACCCGCGTGGTCAGCGCCGTCGCGGCGGGCAAGATCCTCAACCTCAAGACCGCGCGCAGCCAGGTCATGGGCGGCGTCGTCATGGGCATCGGGGCGGCTCTGGAGGAGGAGTCGATGCTCGACCACAACCTCGGCCGGTTCATGAACCACAATTTCGGCGAGTACCACGTGCCGGTGAACGCCGACATCCACGACATCGAGGTGATCTTCGTCGACGAGCACGACGACAAGGTGAGCCCGATCGGCGTGAAGGGCCTGGGCGAGATCGGCATCGTCGGCGCCGCCGCCGCGGTGGCGAACGCGGTGTACCACGCCACCGGCAAACGGGTGCGCGAGATCCCCATCACGCTGGACAAGATCATCGGCTGACGCGGCGCCTTTGCCGCAGCCGGCCCCTGCGCGGGACGCGAACACCCGCGCGGCCTGTCGCGTTGGCTCCGGATTTCGAACCCGGAGACCCGACGTGAGCCAGCCTGACCACGAGACCACCTGGAAGGAGTTCAGCGAGGCGGTGAACATGACGCCGGCCGAACTGGAACGCTGGCTCGCCACCGAGGAGAGCCGGTCGGTCGGCTGGAGTCAGGACGGCGAAGGCGAATCGGTCGGCCACCGCGAAGGGCGCCGCATCGTCGAGATCAAGCACCGCCGCAAGGCCGACCTCACCGACGACGACTACGCCCACATGCGCAAGGTCGTCGGCTACGTCCGCCGTCACCTCGCCCAGGGCGGTCCCGAGACCGACAAGGCCGAATCGCGCTGGCGCTACTCCCTGATGAACTGGGGCCATGACCCGCTGAAGGACTGATCCGCGCGTCGCGGCATGGTGGCGCGGCAGCAGACGATCCTCCTCTCCGGCCGGCGACGTCTGAACCGTTTCTCCACGCCCCGGCGTCTTCACTGCAGATCGCTCCCCCTTCGTGCGCTTCGTCCCGCGGCATGCCGCGACTGGTCGGAAACTTGCCTCGTTCGGCGGCGATGCCGGGCGTCGGGAACGGACGTCCGATCGAGGGTGGGGCGGGGGCGATGCGGTTTCACGGGTGGTTGCGCGCGCGGGGAGTCGCGCCGGTCGGTCTCGTCCTCGGCGCCGCGGGTTTCTTCGCCGTCCGGCCCGCCGATCCCGAGGGGGCGGTGCAGGTCGGGCTCGCGGCGGCAGCGGCCGGCGCCGCATTGCTGGCGGCCTGCGGGACGGCGCTCGCCGCCGCGCGCGGACCGGCCGGCCCGGTCCGGCGGGGCATCGGTTTGGCGGCGTCCGCCGCCGGGATCGTCCTCGCGCTCCTGCTCTATCCGGGCCTGTCGCGCGGGATCGCCGGCCTGCGCGACCGGCCCGAGGAGGGCGCCCGCACCGTGATCGCCCTCGGCCCGCACGGCCGCGACATCCGCCTGTCCGGTCCGCTCGTGCGCGGGAGCGCCGATCGTCTCGCCGCCCTCCTGGCCGCGCATCCGGGCGCGACCCGCCTCCACCTCACCAGCGAGGGCGGCCTCGTCGCGGAGGGCGAGGCGCTCGGCGCCCTCGTCGCGGGGCACCGCCTCGCCACTTACGTGCCGGACTATTGCGTCTCCGCCTGCACCCTCGTCTTCCTGCACGGACGGGAGCGGATCGCGGGCGGGCAGGCGCGGCTCGGGTTCCATGCGCCCTACGAGACCGGCGTGTTCGGCGAGGTCTTCGAGATGGACAGCGCCGCGGAGCGCCGCGCCTACCTCGCTACCGGCCTCGCGCCCGATTTCGTGGACGAGGCCCTGCGGGTGCGGTCGGCCGAGATCTGGATTCCCCCGCTCGCCCGGCTGCGCGCGGCCGGTGCCGTGACGGCGGTGGTCGGGCCCGAGGCCCTGCCGGATTCGACCCTCGACGACGATCCCAGCTTGGCCGGCGCCCGCGCCGCGGTGCTGCGGACGGTCCCGCTGATGCGGGCTGCGGCCGACGCGGCGCCCGCCCTGCTCGACGCGATGGCCGCCTCGTACCTCGCCGCCTACCGGCAGGGCCGCAGCGAGGCGCACGGCCTCGACCGGATCCGGCGGGAAGCCGCCCGGCGCGTGGCGCGCGTGCTGGCCGGAGCGCCGGACGCGGTGGTGCGCGACCTCGGCCGGCTCCTCCTCGCGGCCCTGGCGGCGCTGGAGCCCGACGATCAGGACGCCTGCGCGGCGCTCGTCCGCGGGGCCGATCTGGTGAGTGCCGACGAGATCCTGTCGCGCCGCGCGCCGGTCGGGACCGACGCCGCCCGCGCCCTCGTGGCGCGCGCGCTCGCCGGGCGCAGCACCGACGCGCTGGTGGAGCCCCACCCGCGCCGCCGGGGCCTCGCCTCGCCCACCCGCCATCTCGGCTGCGGCGGGCTGCGCGACGCCCTCGCGGCCGCGCTCGACCGGCCGGGTGCCGCGTCCCTGCGGGCCTTGCTCTTCCCCGGCACGCGCCCGCCCCGCACCGTCGAAGCCAGTGCCCTGCCGGCCGAGTGAGGCTCCCGGCTACGCCACGCTCCGCTCGATCTCTTCCTCGTCGCAGATCACGCCCGCGGCGCCGACGAACTCGGAGGCGATCGGCGGGGCGGCGGCCCGGGGGGCGTCGCCCGGCGTGAAGGTGTCGAGGAAGCAGCGCATGACGTGGCGCACGCCCGCGTCGTTGATCGAGCGCAGATCCTCCGCGTAGTAGCGGCCCGCGTTGATGTTGCTCGCGACGATGTCGTAGGCCGGGAAGTAGACCGCCCGGGGATCGACCGCGGCCGCCTCGCCGGCCGCCACCCGCAGCACCGACTTGGTGTAGAGGTTCGATTCCAGCACGTGACGATCCTCGTAGGTGGCGATCATCGGCACCGGCGAGACCGTCAGGATCACTCGGGCCGCCGCGTTCACGCTCCACAGCCGGTCGAGGAAGCCGCGCAGGTCCGCCGTCACCTCCGCGGCGCCCGCGTTGACGAAGGCATACTCGGCCGGGTCGTAGACGCCGCCCGCGACCCCGGGCGCCAGCGGCAGGGCCGCGCCGTCCGCCCGGTGGCGCCAGCCCTCGGTGAGGCCGAGCGTCATCACGAACACGTCGAGCGTTTCGAACAGCTCGCGCACCCGCGCGAAATGCGCCTCGCGCGCCGCCTCGACGTCGTCCGCATGCGCGAAGCCCTGCGGCTCGACGGTCGGCCGGAAGGGATCGACGAGGCGGCCGTCCTCGCGGGGCCACACGCGGAGTTCGGGCCGGAAGGCGCCGTAGGCCCGGTCGAACAGCTGCACGAACTGGCGCGTGTAGTAGAGGTTGCCGTAGCGCGCCGAGAAGGTGCCGAACTGGCGCTGGGCCGCCTCGTCCGGCGGGGTGCCGGCTGGCGCGGCCTCGGTGATGTAGTAATGGTAGCCGGCATCGCGCAGCGCCTGGGCCACGCGCTGGGCGAAGCAGCTGCCGCCGGTCGCCACCCGGTCGGTCGGCAGGATCGGGAACGGCGCCGCCGGCCGCGGGTCGACCGCGAAGGGCGGGACGCCGGCCACCGCCCGGCGCCAGAACCGTGCGTCAGGCAGGTCCGTGTAGGGGTTGCGCGCCATTTCCATCCTCCCGCCCGTCGCCGCCCGGCTCAGGCTCGCGCCGTCTCCGCTCGCCCGGGCGCTCTTCTCCGCCCGATCCTGGGCCGGAGCGTGGCGGCGAGGCCCGTCCCGCGACGGTCCGTCGATCGCCGTGATCGGCAATTGCCAGGGGCGCGGCGTCGCCCGGTCGATCGAACTCCTCTGCCCCGGCAGCCGCGTGACGTCGCTGCCGACCGCGCGCCTCCGGCGCGATTTCCGGGATGCCGAGACTCTGGCGCGGGCGCTCTCCGGGCACGATCTCGTGGTCGCCCAGGTGCTGCCGGACGGGCTCCTGCCGGGGGGCTTTCCCGCCCTGCAGACGGGCCTGCCGCGGCTCTCGGTCTACCCCACCTTCGTCTTCTCGGCCTTCCATCCCGACATGATCTACGTCGGGCACGGCGGCAGCCGGGAGGGCTTCACCCCCTCCCCGCTCGGCCTCTATCACTCGGCCCTGGCGGTGTTCGGCTTCCTGCGCGGCCTCGACGAGGCGCGCACGCTGCGGCTCTTCCGCGAAGACATCTTCGCCCGGCTCGGCTATCTCGACGGCTGGGACGCCTCCGCGCGCGCGCTGCTCGCCGCCGCTTCGGCCGACGGCTGCCCGGTGGAGCGCGAGTTCCTGCGCTGGAGCCGCCGCGGCTGCTTCATGCACGGCATCAACCACCCGAAACTGTTCGTGCTCGGCGACGTCGCCCGCCGCCTCCTCGTCGAGGCGAGGCTGCCCGTGCGCGACGTGGAGCCGGAGGCCTACCTGCCGGACGACCTCGTGCGCGACGTCATTTGGCCGGTCTATCCGCCGCTGGCCGAGCGCTACGGCCTGCCGGGCTCCTACCTGTTCAAGGACAAGGTGCGGGGCAGCGGCCCGGCCACGCTCCACGACCTGCCGGGCTTCGTCGCGGCCTCGTTCCGGACCTACCGGGCCACGCCGCGGGCGCGCCTCGACGGGCCGCGCATGCGGGCCTGGGCGGCGGACCCGACCGTCACGGCCCTGTTCGACGCCGCCTGATTCCATGATCGCCGGATGAAGTTGTGATTGGTATCAAGCTACCAACTCAGTCGAGCGGGGTCGCACGCCCCCCTTTCCCGGACGACTGAAACGAAGTGGAAGGAGATCCGGGAACCAGCAAAAGATGTGCCGCGCAGCGGCGCTGCATTCTGCAACGTTGCAGAATACGGACGCTTCGCGACATCTTGTGCTGGGTCCCGGATCTCCTTCCGCTTCGCTGCAGTTGTCCGGGAAAGTGAGATTGGCGCGGATCCCTTCGTCATACGGCGCGGCCGTGCTCAACGGTCGTGTAGCGTGCCCCGCCTCAGGCGCAGCGCAGGTCGTCCTGCACGGCCCCGCCGCGCATCATCAGCGCGAGTTCCACCACGTCGGCCAGCACGAACGGCTTCTGCAGCACGATGCCGCCCTGCGCCCGGCGCTGGTCGGCGGTGGCGCTGGTGGTGGAGTAGATCACCGGACGGTCCGGATGCAGCGACCGGTAGACCTCGGCCACCGTCCAGCCGTCGATCAGCCCGGGCAGCCGAATATCCGTGAACAGCCAGCCGATCGCCGTGCCGCGCTCCCGCAATAGCGTCAGGGCCGCCTCCCCGCTCGAGGCCGTCAGCGTCCGGACGCCCTCCTGGTCGAACAGCGCGACCAGCATCTCCAGAAGGAGGTAATTGTCCTCCACGAGGAGGAGTGTGGTCTGGTCAGGCGTCGGCCCGGACATCGCTCGGCTCCCGGAAGGCGGGTTCCAGGCTGGACCCGCATGGTTAAGATTGTCTGAATGCCGCAGCGGCATCGCGCCGGGGGCGTCCTCCGGCCGTTACTGCAATGCAACACGCGTCGGCGGGCGGCGCGGGCGAGGCCCGGCGCCCCAGCGTGGCCGCATTTCACGCCTGATTAACCCTCAGCCACGGTTTCCGGCGGTGCGGTGCTTTCGAGGCTTCGCCGCAAGGGCTCGTCAAGGTTGACGGAACCTTCGCTTAACCGGCCGGGACCTATGAGGTCGCAAAGCGTGAGAGGCGGGCGCGATGCCGCGACGCGGCACCGGCCCCGCCAGAGGAGTACCGAAACGATGTCGCTGCCGCTCGCCTCGCTGCGCGTGCTCAGGGCCGCCGCCGCGGTCGGCCTCGCCCTGTCGATCGCCGCCTGCTCGTCCAACAAGGACCTCGCCGACGCCTCCGCCTACGCAGCCGGGGCGGGCGCCGCCACGCCCGGCAGCGCCCAGGATTTCGTGGTCAACATCGGCGACCGCGTCTTCTTCGACAGCGATTCCACCGACCTCTCGCCGACCGCGACCGCGACCCTCGATAAGCAGGCGCAGTGGCTGTCGCGCTACCCGCGCTACACGTTCCTGATCGAGGGCCACGCCGACGAGCGCGGCACCCGCGAGTACAACTTTTCGCTCGGCGCCCGGCGCGCCCAGGCGGTCCGCGACTATCTCGCCTCGCGCGGCATCGGCGGCTCGCGCATGCGCACCGTGTCCTACGGCAAGGAACGCCCGGTCGCGGTCTGCAACGACATCTCCTGCTGGTCGCAGAACCGCCGCGCCGTCACGGTGCTCGACGGCGGCGCGGGATCGTAGGCCGCGGGAGCATCGGCCGCACTTTTGCCGGATGGCGGCGCATCTGCTAAGCGCGCCGCCATCGCGACAGCCGAATTGCCAGCCATGATGCTCCGCCGCCTGCTCCTCGCCACGGGTCTCCTTCTTGCCGCGGCTCTCCCGGGCCGGGCGCAGGACGCCGCCGACCTCGTGGTGCGGCTCAACCGCCTTGAGAATCAGTCCCGCCAGATGGCGGGGCAGATCGAGACCCTCCAGTACGAGAACCGCCAGCTCAAGGAGCAGCTGCGCAAGTTCCAGGAGGACGTCGAGTACCGCTTCCAGGAGGGCAAGGGCGGGCGCCCGGCCGCGCCCGCGGCGGGCGGCACGCCCGCCAAGCCGCAGAAGCGCAGCGACGCCTTCGATCCCACCCTCTCCCCCTCCGCCCCGGGCGCGCCGCAGCCGCTCGGCGCCACTGCGCCCTCGACGCCGCGGGCGGTCGCCGCCGCCCCGGCGACGCCGAGCACCACCGCCACCCTCGCCCCTCCGGCGGCCGCCCTCGACGACGAAGCGGCCCCGGGCTTCGGTGAGCCCGTGGACCTCGCGCCGCCGCGCGCTCCCGCGGCGGTCGCCCCGCCGGTGCGCGCGCGAGAGAGCATCGCCGCCACGGGCACGGGCGACGCCAAGGCCGATTACGAGGCGGCCTACGCCTACGTGCTGCAGCGCCAGTACGAGCAGGCCGAGATGAGCCTGCGCCAGTTCATCCAGTCGCATCCGCGCGACGCGCTCGTGCCGGACGCCACCTACTGGCTCGGCGAGAGCTACCTGCAGCGCAACCGCACCCGCGAGGCCGCCGAGCAGTTCCTCAAGGTCTCCACCGACTACGCCCGCTCCCGCAAGGCCCCGGACGCGATGCTGAAGCTCGGGACATCGCTCAACGCGCTCGGCGCCCGCGAGCAGGCCTGCGCCACCCTGGCCGAGCTGGAGCGCAAGTTCCCGCAGGCCTCCGCCTCCGTGAAGCAGGGCGTCGACCGCGAGCAGAAGCGGGCGCGCTGCGCCGCGTGAGGCCGCGGCCTCCGGCCGAGGACGACCCGCTCGGTCTCGCGGAGAGCGCGGAGCGTCTGGCGCCCTGGCTCGGGCCGGCGGCGCGCGCGGGGGTGGTGCTCGCGGTCTCGGGCGGCCCCGATTCGACGGCACTGATGGGCTGCGCCGCGTGCCTGCCCCCCGCCGTTCCGGTGCTGGTCGCCACAGTCGATCACGGGCTGCGGCCGGAATCGTTCGCCGAGGCCGAGGCGGTGGCGCGGGCGGCCGAAGCGCACGGTCTGCCGCATCGCCGCCTCGCGTGGCGCGGCGACAAGCCCCGCACCGGCCTGCAGGAGGCGGCGCGCGCGGCGCGCTACTGCCTGCTCCGCGCCCTCGCCCGCGAGGTCGGCGCGGGGGCGCTCCTCACCGCCCACACCCTCGACGATCAGGCCGAGACGGTGCTGATGCGGCTCTGCGCCGGGTCCGGGCCGGCGGGGCTCGGCGGCATCGAGCCGGTGCGGGATCTCGGCGGGATCGCCCTGGTGCGTCCCTTTCTCGACATCCCCAAGGCGCGGCTCGTCGCCACCTGCGCGGCGCGCGGCTGGGCCTTCGCCACCGATCCCGGCAACCGCGACCCGCGCTTCGCCCGCGCGCGGCTGCGGCGGGTGATGCCGCTGCTCGCTGCTGAGGGCCTCACGCCCGCGCGTCTCGCCCGCCTCGCCGAGCGCGAGCGCCGCACCGAGGCGGCGCTGGCCGCAGTGGCGCAGGCGGCCCTGCGCACTCTGACCCGGTCGGCTCCCGCCTCGGCCCTCGCCCTGGATGCCCCAGGCCTCGCCGCGCTGCCCCCGGCGGTGGCCCTGCGGGTAATGGCGGACGCGATCACGGCATTGGGCGCGCAGGCCCGCCCGGTGCGGCTGGAACGCCTCGAAGGCGCGCTCCTCGGCCGGCTCCTGCCGGCCATCGCCGAGGGGCGGGCGCTGCGCCTCACGCTCGGCGGCGCCCTGATCGCGGTGTCGCAGGATCTCCTGACGCTGCGGGCGGAGCCCCCCCGCCGCCGCTGAGCCGCCCCCGCCCTCCCGCGGACGAGCCGCCGCACTCCCGGCCGATTTACTTGGCAAGGGGGGAGGCGACGCCTACATTGGGCGTCGAGGGTGAGCGGCCGTCCCGGCGCGCCCGCTGGTGCCGCCCTCCTCAAGGAATGTCTGTTCGATGAACCCCAATTTCCGCAACTTCGCCCTGTGGGTGGTGATCTTCCTGCTGGTGCTCGCGCTGGTGACCCTGTTTCAGAACCCGGGTCACCGCTCCGGCGGCAGCGAGATCGCTTACAGCCAGCTCCTCAACGACGCCGATGCCGGCCGCATCCAGAGCGTCGTGATCTCCGGGCAGGAGGTGAGCGGCACCTACACGGGCGGCGGCACCTTCACGACCTACGCGCCGAACGATCCGTCGCTGGTGTCGAAGCTCCAGGGCAAGGGCGTGACCATCACGGCCCGTCCGCCCTCGGACAACACCCCGTGGTTCATCGCGCTGCTCGTGAACTGGCTGCCGATCCTCGTCTTCATCGGCGCCTGGATCTTCCTCAGCCGCCAGATGCAGTCGGGCGCGGGCCGGGCCATGGGCTTCGGCAAGTCGAAGGCCAAGCTGCTCACCGAGGCGCACGGCCGTGTCACCTTCGAGGACGTGGCGGGCGTCGACGAGGCCAAGGAGGATCTGCAGGAGATCGTGGAATTCCTGCGCGATCCTCAGAAATTCCAGCGCCTCGGCGGGCGCATCCCGCGCGGCGTGCTGCTCGTCGGTCCCCCCGGCACGGGTAAGACGCTCATCGCGCGTGCGGTCGCCGGCGAGGCGAACGTGCCCTTCTTCACCATCTCGGGTTCGGACTTCGTCGAGATGTTCGTCGGCGTCGGCGCCAGCCGCGTGCGCGACATGTTCGACCAGGCGAAGAAGAACGCGCCCTGCATCATCTTCATCGACGAGATCGACGCGGTGGGCCGTCACCGCGGCGCCGGCTTGGGCGGTGGCAACGACGAGCGCGAGCAAACCCTCAACCAGCTCCTCGTGGAGATGGACGGCTTCGAGGCCAACGAGGGCATCATTATCATCGCGGCGACCAACCGCCCCGACGTGCTCGACCCGGCGCTGCTGCGTCCCGGCCGCTTCGACCGCCAGATCATCGTGCCGAACCCGGACGTGATCGGCCGCGAGCGCATCCTGCGCGTTCACGTCCGCAAGGTGCCGCTGGCCCCGGACGTCGACCTGAAGGTGATCGCCCGCGGCACCCCCGGCTTCTCGGGCGCCGACCTGATGAACCTCGTCAACGAGGCGGCGCTGCTGGCCGCCCGGCGCGGCAAGCGCATCGTCACCATGCACGAGTTCGAGGATTCGAAGGACAAGGTGATGATGGGCGCCGAGCGGCGCACCCTCGTCATGACCGACGACGAGAAGCGGCTCACCGCCTACCACGAGGGCGGCCACGCCATCGTCGCGCTGAACGTGCCGGCGACCGATCCGGTCCACAAGGCGACGATCATCCCGCGCGGCCGGGCGCTCGGCATGGTCATGCAGCTGCCGGAGCGCGACAAGCTCTCGATGTCCTTCGAGCAGATGACCTCGCGCCTCGCCATCATGATGGGCGGGCGCGTGGCGGAGGAGATGATCTTCGGCCACGACAAGGTCACGTCGGGCGCGCAATCCGACATCGAGCAGGCCACCCGGCTCGCCCGCATGATGGTGACGCGCTGGGGTTTCTCGCCCGAACTCGGCACCGTCGCGTATGGCGAGAACAACGACGAGGTCTTCCTCGGCATGCAGGTCAACCGGCAGCAGAACGTGTCGGAGGCCACCGCCCAGAAAATCGACGCCGAGGTGCGCCGCCTCGTGGAGGCCGGCCTGCAGGATGCCCGCCGGATCCTCGAGGAGCATCGCGGCGACCTGGAGGCCCTCGCGCGCGGCCTGCTCGAATACGAGACCCTCAGCGGCGACGAGATCCGCGACCTCCTCGACGGCAAGCCGCCCGTGCGCGACACCGGCGACTACCCGCCGACGCCGGCCCGCGGCTCCCCCGTCCCCTCCGCCGGCCGCGGACGGCCGCGGGAGAACGACGGCGGCTACGAGCCTCAGCCGCAGGCCTGAGGCGCCTGGAACCGGAACGCCAGAAGGGCGGCGGGAGCGATCCCGCCGCCCTTCTCGTTGGAGCGGTCAGATGAGGGTGGGGTCAGCGGCTGCCGCCGCCGCCGCCGCCCGCGCTGTTCGAAGCCGGCTTGTTGTTCGATTCGGCGTTGCTGGCGGCGCCGGACGAGCTGTTGGCCGGGCGGCCCTGCGCGAGCGCAGGACCCGCCACGAGCATCAGGATGGCACCGAGGGTCGCGATCTTCGTCATGAGGCGTTTCTCCCTGAACGGGCTGGCCGGCCGAGAGCCGGCGCGGTCCGGGAGCCAACGCTTTCAGGAGGAACAAGATCCCATCCGCGAACGATCAAGCTTGGCGGTTTATCAGGAAATCAGCCAAGCCCAGCAGAACAGAAGCGCGAAGAAGGCGCCAGAACTCAGCAGGACCGCTCTGACTTCACGGTGCTGAAGCAGGATATTCTCTGTAAGATGGATCATGGCGGGGAGCGGGCGGGAGTAACAGGAGTGTCATCTCATGTTCCGCCTTAAAATGCGATGAGCATGATTGCGGAGGCGACGGCGATCCGGCGATTGTCACTCTGCGGCAACATCCGGTGTGGCGCGAATGCCGCGTTAAGAATCGCTGAGAGTTCGTGAGGGAGCGGCACCACCGTTAACCGGTCGGTAACCATGCTGCGCGCTTCATGGTTGTAGGTAACAACTCGTCAACAGCCGTGACCAGCATCAGCCACACCCGTCCTTCCCTCCCGCTGCGAGGACGCTCCTTCCGGGCGCTCGTCCTCGCCCCCGAGAGGCCTCTCGACGATTGGTTCGCGAAGCTGGACGATCTCGTCCGGAATTCGCCGACGCTGTTCGCCGAGCGGCCCGTGATCCTCGACGTGGCGGGCATGACCGTCCCGGTCGAGGCGCCGCCCGCGGCGGAGACGACCGACACTCCCCCGGCTGCCGAGGCAGCCGAAGAGGAGACGCCGGCGGAGGGCCCGGTCCCCGACCCCGCCGCCTGTGCGGGTGACGGCGCAGCGGCCGAGCCCCCTGCCCCGGCCGAGGCCGAACCCGATCTCGCGCGCATCCTCGCCGAGCTGGAGCGGCGCGGGATCCGCATCATGGGCATCGAGAAGGCGGACCCCGCCTGGACGACGCCCGCGATGCCGCCCCGGCTCAGCGGCGGGCGCCCCGCCGACCTGGCGCTGCCTCCCCCGCCCGAGAAGCCGAAGCCGAGCTCGCTCGTGCTCGAAACGCCGCTGCGCTCGGGACAGAGCATCTTTCACCCCGACGGCGACGTCACCGTGATGGGCTCGGTGGCCTCGGGCGCCGAGATCCTGGCCGGCGGGTCGATCCACGTCTACGGCGCGCTGCGCGGCCGGGCCATCGCGGGAGCGGGCGGCAACCGGCGGGCCCGCATCTACTGCCGCCGCTTCCAGCCCGAACTGCTCGGCATCGACGGGCTCTTCCGCACCGCCGAGATGACCGACCCGACGCTGCGCGACAAGGCGGTTCAGGTCTGGCTGGAGCGCGACGCGCTGCGCATGGCGTCCCTCGACTGACGGACGCGCCTTGGAAGCCGGCGACCACGGCCGCCGGCTCGTTCACACCACCGATTCTCGACCGCAGCCCGCCGGATGACCGGCATCGCGCCGCGGACCGGCGCTCTTGAGCAGGCGCATTTCGGCTCGGCGTTCCAAATCTCGGCGTTCCTGGTCTCGGCCTTCTTGGGGGAGCAAGACAATGGCGAAGGTACTGGTTGTCACATCGGGCAAGGGCGGCGTGGGGAAGACGACCACGACGGCGGCCCTGGGGGCGGCCCTGGCG
>NZ_JBKIBX010000043.1:0-53250 GCF_046557895.1 Methylobacterium oryzisoli
GGCAACAACTCGCCGAGCGGCGTCGGGGTGATGCTGGAGGGGTCCCGGAACACCATCGTCCGGAACGTCGATGTCGTCCACATGGGCAACGGCGGATTCACGGATCTGGGCAGCAACAACCTCTTCGACGATGTGCGCTCGTTCGACAATTTCTTCGCGAGCTACGCCGGCCGCGGCACGCCGATGTCGGGCTCGTTGATCTTCGGGCTGGCGGACGACACCACCATCACCAACGGCGCCTACCAGAACCCGGTGCACCCTGAGAACGTCGTGTACGGCGGCGGCATCCAGGACGACGCGTTCGAGGGCACGTACCAAGCGAAGGAGATCTCCGGCCAGTCGCCGATGGCCGCGTGGCGCAACAGCTTCTCGTGGAATTCCGTGATCAGCCCCCCCATCGCGGGCGCGCCGCCGCCGAGCGGTCCGGTGACCAGCCCCTCGCCGGGCACCCCGGTGCCCAGCCCGTCGCAGGGCACCACCGGCGCCGACACGCTGCGGGGCACCACGGGGGCCGACACGCTGAAGGGGGGCATGGGCAACGACACCTACGTGGTGAACCATACCGGCGACAAAGTGATCGAGACCGCCGGTCAGGGTGTCGACACGGTACAGTCGTCCGTCTCCTTCAACCTCAACGGCCAGGACCTGGAGCGGCTGACGCTCACCGGCAGTTCGGCGATCAACGGCACTGGCAACGCGATCGCCAACCTGATCACCGGCAACGGGGCCGCCAACATCCTCAACGGGGGGGCCGGCGCCGACACGCTGCAGGGCGGCCTGGGCAACGACACCTTCGTGTTCAGCAACGCGCTCGTGACGGGTGTGGTCGACCACATCACCGATTTCAGCCCGTCGGCCCGCGGCAACAACGACATCATCCAGCTGGCGCGCAGCATCTTCGGAGCGCTGACGACCGGCTCCCTCGCGCCCTCGGCGTTCAAGGACCTGGGCGTGTGGGGCGCGAGGGTCGATGCCAGCGACCGCGTGCTCTACAACCGCAACACGGGCGTGCTGTCCTACGATGCGGACGGCTCCGGCCGGGCCTATGCGCCCGTGACCTTCGCCGTGCTCGACAACGAAGCGGTGATCACCGCCAGCGACTTCAAGGTCGTGTGACGCCGCGGCCATCGCCATCCCCGCCGCTGAGATCAGCCCGCCCCGGCCCTGCCGCGGCGGGCTTTTTCGTTCTGTGTCCTCGAACGCCTAGACACTTCCCCGGGGCATCCGATAGCACCGGCTCAACCGTCTGCAAGACGTGAGCACAGGTGCGGGACGATGCGGTTCGCTGGATTGGATGATGAAGCTTGGTTCGCGCGGCTGGTGCAGTCGCAGCATGATCGGACACTAGGACTGCCGGGATTTCCGCCCGATGCAGTACAGGCCGGTTTCGTGGGGCAGGCCGGCGAGACGGCGCTACAGCACGGCTTCGACTTCTATAAGGGTGTGCGGCGCGAGGCCGGCCCGTCCATCTCGGATTGCGACATCCTCGACTTCGGCGTGGGCTGGGGCCGGGTCATTCGCATGTTCCTGCGGGACACGTCGCCGGATCGGCTCTACGGCGTCGATGTTGATGCGGGAGCCCTGAAGCTCTGCGCCGATACGGGCGTGCCGGGCGCTCTGTCGCAGATCTCGCCGCAAGGGCCGCTGCCGTTCCACGATGGCAAGTTCGGCGTCTGCTATGCCTTTTCGGTGTTCTCGCACATCTCGACGGCGTCAGCAGAGACGTTCCTCGCGGAGTTGATCCGCGTCACGAAGCCGGGCGGCATCGTCTACTTTACGACGATGGGGCAAGGCTTTCTGGATCTGTGCTGGGCCTGCACTGCGAAGCACCGATCGGAGCGAACGCCCTTCGAGCAGATGTATTCGGAGACGTTCAGTGCGCCGGGCGCGGCCCTGGAAAAGTTCAAGGCCGGGCAACACGTCTTCGCCCCGACCGGCGGGATTGCGGAGGTGCTGGAGGGCAGCACATACGGCTGGGCCGCGATGCCGCGGGCGTGGTTGGAACGGCAGATCGAAGGTCGGGCCGAGATCACCTACCACGATCCCGGCAGCATTCTGGAACAGGCCACATTCTGCCTCACCGTGAAGTGAGCTTCAGCCCGCCAGGATGACCCTGGCGGGCTTTTTGTTTGGCCGTCACAGAGACTTGCGCGTGAAGGCTCGTTCGCAGAGCAGACCAAGGAAGATCAGGCACGCACCCGTCATGATGACGTACAGCGGGGACGCATCCTCGCCGTAGCCTGGATAATAGGCCGACCGGAACCACATGATTGCATGCGTCATCGGGTTCCACATGAAGACGTTATAAAGATCTTCCGGCATGCCGTCCGGCACGAAGAACACGCCGCTCAAGCCGTACATGGTGATGATGACCAGCGCGAAGCCGACCATGTAGGGCGGAAAGACTGTCACGATGCTGGCGTTGACGAGGCCGATGCCGAGGGCGAACACGAATGTGCCGAGCAACGCCGCTATGGCGGTCGCCGCGTGCTCGGGGAGCGGATCAATGCCGAGCGCGGCCACGATCAGCATGGTGATGACGATGCTGGCGGCGATGTTCATGATCTCCACGACGGCCCGCGACATGCACAGGTCCAGGAACTTCACGTCCGGGAACGACAGGAGCGGACGGTTGATCGTGACCCCCTCCATCATCTTCCGGCTCAGGTACATGAAGACGACCATCGGCCCCATGCCGGTGAAGATGAACAGCACCGCGCTCTCACCGAGCGGCGCCGCCATACCCCGCAGGGCCATCGTGGCCACGATGATCAGGACGTGCGCGCTGGGCCAGAGCACGACGACGAGGTTGCCCCAGATCGTGCGGCCGAAGCGCGTTCGCATGTCGCGCAGGATAAGGGCGCTGAGCACCTGAAGCTGAATGTCCAGGGTGGTCGGCTTGCTGTGGTTCACCCGGCTTGCTCCCCGCGGCTGATGGGCGGGGTGCGGAATGAGCGGCCTTTGTGGCTCCTGCGAGGCCGCCACGGCCATCGCGATCCCCGCCGCTGAGTGAGGCGGAACCCTTCTCCGCCCTCGCGCTCATCGCGTCATGCCGGGTCAGCGGGCGCGCTGCGCTGATGTGCGGCGGGCGGTTTCGTCCAAGAGCGCCCTGATCTCCTGATCCAACTGTGGTTCAAAGCCGATGCAGCGCTGAAGCATCTCGCGCAGTTGGTGGTTCTCAAACTCAAGTTTTGCGATGCGCGGCCGGCCAAGACCGCGCCCCTCTCGCGACTTCAGGTTCTTGATGACCGTCAGCGAGAGGCCATAAGCCTCCGCAATGTCCTTGTAGGGCCTCGTGTCCTCTTGGATCGCCAGCTTCATCTCGTCGCTGTATACCCGGCGATGATCGTTGCCGTTCCGCTTCTTCCTCGTCATGTCCTGCGAGTTGCCGGACGGTGTGTCGATGAAGAGGTGATCGGGGTTCACGCATGTCGGCGTATCGCAGCGATGGCAGACGTACCGCCCTTTGGGTATCGGCCCGCTGTGTCGCCTGTATGCGTAGTGGTGAGCGCCAACGACCCTCTCGCCGTCGTGGAAGCTCCCATAGCCGTTGCCGTGCACTCCGCCAGTCCAGAGCCAGCAACCGCTGTTCGGCTCCCCTATCCACTTCGCATCGAAGCGGGCGGGCGCGGTTTCCGGGTTCGTTGACGCCATCCTCTGTCCTCTCCTCCCTCGTGGCGGACACTAAGAAATTTACCCGAAGCGGAATTCCGCCTTGGAACATCGGCTTAGGCTTGAGTGCTGTTGCCCAACCCCTACTCTAACCCATATACCCGAAGCGTCTGGATAGGGGTAGAGCAGACATGACAGGCAAGCTGAGCGCGACGCGCGTCGCGAGGGAGAAAGAGCCCGGTCGCTACGGCGACGGTGGCGGCCTCTATCTCCAGGTCTCCGAAACAGGCGCCAAGTCGTGGACCTTCATTTTCAGGATGGGCGGCCGGCTCCGCCAGATGGGCCTTGGGTCGGCCGCCGTGTTCTCGCTGGCGGAGGCGCGGGAGAGGGCCTTGGCGTGCCGCAAGCTCTGCGCGGACGGCATCGACCCGATCGCGCACAGGAAGGAGCGGCGGCACAACTTCCTTCTCGCCCCTCAGGAGTTGAAGACCTTCCGGGAGTGCGTGGATGGATACCTGAAGGCGCATCACTCTAGCTGGACCAACGAGAGGCACGCGAAGCAGTGGGCCACCACCTTGGAAGCCTACGCGGTTTCGGTGTTCGGTGACGCCCCGGTCTCGACCGTCGATACGGATACCGTGCTCCGCGCTCTTGAACCCATCTGGGGCGCGAAGCCCGAGACTGCGCGGCGCGTCCGTGGTCGTATCGCAGCCGTCTTGGATTGGGCCACTGTTCGCGGCTATCGGAGCGGCGCCAATCCAGCCGTATGGGAGGGGCACCTTGAGCGGCTGTTGCCGAAGATCAACCGCGCCACTCGGCGGCAGCACTTCAAGGCTATGTTGTTCACGAAGGTGCCGCCCTTCTTCCGCGCGCTGCGGGAGGAGACCAGCATCTCGGCGCAGGCTCTCGCCTTCACCATCCTGACCGCCGCGCGGACGGGCGAGACGATCAACGCCACCTGGGCAGAGTTCGACTTGGACGCCGCAGTGTGGACGATCCCCGGCATCCGCATGAAGAACGGGCGCCCGCACCGTGTGGCGTTGTCCCGCCCGGCCTTGGACATCCTCCGCAGCCGCAGCGAAGCCCGAGAGGGCGACTTCGTGTTCCAAGGGCTCCCCCGCAAAGGGCGGAAGCGCACCGCCAACCCGCTCTCCGGCTCGGCGATGACGGCGTTGCTGCGCCGCCTGAACGCGGAGGGCGCTACGGTGCATGGCTTCCGATCCTCGTTCCGTGATTGGGTTTCGGAGGCGACGGACTTCCCGTCCGAGTGGGCCGAGGCGGCTATCGCGCACACTGCCGATCGGGCGTATCGGCGTGGCGACGCTTTGGAGCGCCGCCGTGAGATGATGGAGGCGTGGGCGGTCTACTGCTTGAGCGCTCAAACTCAATCGACGGGGAACGCCGTCGCCATGCCCGCATCTACCTTCGCCTGATGCCGCGCGCGGAAGTGCTCCGGTGTCTTGTTGAGGATGCGCGCCATCTCTGTCACTTCGCAGTCGTCGGCCGAAAGGCCGGCGGCGGCGCAGTAGGCCAGCAAGCAGTTGCTAACCCCGCCGACCTCTTGCGCCGGCTCGCCGCGCGGCTTGCTGAAGACGTGAAGCATGATCGTGTGAATGCGGTGGGTGCTCAGCCCTTCGGCCTGGGCCAGCTCCATCGCCTCCTCTAGCAGGCGCTCGACACGCTCCTGCCGGTTCATGGCCGGGGCGCCCCAATTGCGCGTCACCCAAGCCCGCATCTGCTCCTGCCGCACGTCGCGGTGCTCGGCTACTTCCACCATGTTGATCTCCTTTGGTGCGTCCCGCACCGCCTCATCCCGAAACGTCCGCTAACTTGTTGAAGTTGTTCCGTTATGGGGTATCCCATATCGGCTCGGCCCCAACTCCGGCCCCAACAGCAGCCGGCGGTTGAGCGAGCACCAGACCCTGCGGATTGCAGTAGGGGCACTTGAGCGCGTTGTGGTGGTTCGTCGGATCGAAGCCCAACGCCTCGCACACACGCGCCGCGTCTCCGGCCCCAACATCGGCCCCAACGGACGCGCTGCGTAGGCGCTCGATCTCGGCTATGGCGTCGCGCATGTCATCAGCGTGAACCAAGTAACTCTGCTTGCCGTAAACAGTCCAGTGGGACTTCAAACGTTCCAGAATATCAGCCACGCCATCCCTCCTGCGGTTAATACTTGACGAACGTGTCCGTCACCGCCTCCGCCATCAGCGGGCGCGCCGCTTCACCTCTGACAGGGTGTCCGGCAGCATTCCTTCGTTCTCCAGCCAGTCCTGATCGGGCTCGACAGTCGGATGGACTGCCACTCCGCATGCGCGAAGCACGTTCTCGACATCCACGCGGTGGCCCTGCGCCACCAAGCGCCCGTTGAGATACAAGCCCTCCCAGTCGTTGCCGCGCACCATCACGGCGTTGGAGGGGATCGAAACGCTCATCGTATGCTCCTACTAGATCTTGATTGCTTGGAAATCGGCGGTTTTCCTACAGGTCCGACCGTTTTTCTGACACCCCGCCGGGGAATGCCGGAGACAGGCGCTCAATCTCACAGCCCTTCGCCGCGGCCGTCCCGACAAGCTGCTGTGCGTCTTCCTCAAGGTGCTCGGCCAAGCGACGCCAAGAGGCGACCTCCTCCTGCAATCTGCGGCGCTCGCTGGCCTCCACCTGCGCGGCCAGCCTGTAGTCGTCCCGCTCGGCCTCAAGCTCGCGAATGCGGCCTTCGTGGTCCTCTGGAGGCCAACCGGCGAAGGCCTGTCGATCTACGCTCATCCATTCCTCCTGTGCATGTCCAAGCAAACCGTGGCTTTCCTGACATCAGGTCGCGGCGGGCAGCTTGGATGCCTCTCGGGCGGCCAGCATCGCGCCTTGCGCGCTCTCGATCCGGTCGGCGTAGCGGCGCAACTGCGCGGCGATCTTGCGGTCATCCCGCTTGATGCTGTCGGTGTGCTCCATGCAGTAAGTTGACGTGGTCTTGAGGATTTCCACGAGCAGCAGCTCGCAGGCTCTGGCGTGGTCTTGGGCGTCCATAGATGACCTCTATCAATCTGAGCTGCTTGGGAAATGGTCGGTTTCCTGACATCGGCTCGGGGCGCCTTGCGTCAGATCGTTGACGCGGACTGAGCGACGTCAGGAAACCCTGCCAGGAAATCAACTGCCAGGATTACGGTCCTGCGCGGAGTTTCCTGACAAGAGCGCCGTGAAGTGCGCGTCGATGCAGGACCCGCACTCCTCGTAGTAGTAGGCGCCATGCGCGCACTTGCCGGGACGGTGGCGGCGCGGGTGCTCATAGTCGCCGTCGAGGTAGGCGCGGATGCCGGCCCGCAGCCGCTCGATCTCGCGGGCAGCCTCTTTCTGGATCGGCGGCGTCTCGAAGTGGCGCACGAAGGCATGCGGGTTGTCGGGCTCCTCGCCGCCGCCCGTCGCCCCCAAGCCGTCCGTGATCGGGATGCGATAGATCCCGCGCAGGCGGTCCGTCAGTGTCGCCGTGTTGCTCATGTCCTCTCCCTCAGTTCGATCCCTGCCCCCTCTGGCAGTCTCTCCAAGTAAGCGCCTGGGGCCGCTCGGCATTTACTCTGCGGAGCGCGGCGCGCCCCTCACTTCACCCCACATTCGGACGGTCGTAGACCTCGGGTCGGTCGTGGGCGTCGCGGATGGCCGCGTGTGCCGTCTCCACATCGCTCCACGAGCGGCGCGAGATGGCCGCGCCGAGGGCCTGGATGCGCCTGCGGGCGCGCTCCTGCCGTCCCTCGTTCGCACCCACATTCTGAGCGCGGTGGGCTTCGATTTCGGCCACGGCTGCGAGCACATGCGCCTTCGCCATCAGCCACTCTTCTTCCTCCAGATCTCGCGCAAGACTTCTTAATCTCTCAAGGTCGGCCCGCACTGTCGGTCTCCTCTCAGAAATACTTACGGCGATTGTCTGATGCCCCCTCCGCCCTCATGCGGGATTGGATGGGGGTGTGAGGAGCGCGGCGAAGTGCTCATCGACGCAGTTCTCGCACGCGTCGGTATAGTAGATGCCGTGCTTGCACTCGGTCGGCCGGTGGCGGCGCGGGTGATCATAGTTGCCGTCTAGGTAGGCTTGGACGCCTTCCCGCAGCCGCTCCACCTCCGCCCGCGCCTCGTCCCTCTCAGACACTACGCGAAGAGCCTCAGCCCCCGCCTCGCCATGCGCGACCATCCAGCGTTCAGTTACACGGCGGGCACCGTCGCGTTCCGCTCGCGCCTCGTCGCGCTCGGCTTCAAGGGCAGCAATGCGCTCCCGATCTCGACGGGCGGCGTCCATGCCCCAGGCCACATCGTCCCAATCGAGAGCCTTCGTCAGTTTGACGACTTCGGCCCGCGCCTCGTCGCGCTCGCGAGCGATCTGTGCGACACGCTTCGCTACCTCAGCAGAACAGGGAAGGGCAGTGATCTCGGGCGCCCCGGCAGAGCCGGACGGGCTCTCGCCTTTCAGGCCGAGCCCTCCGGTCTCGGCGCTTCGCGCTTCAATCGCTGACGCGGGCGTCCAAGGGTAGGCGGCCCCTCCGTTCACCGGGCATCCGCGCACGTCGCAGATGAAAGCAACACCTCGCGCCCCGCACTTTGAGCAGGTCCCAATGGCAGGCTGTGCGCGAGGGATCGACGCGGCGGAGCCGCCAAGACCCGAAGGGGCTTAGTCTGAAAGACGAGAGCCCGGCCCGGAGGGCGCGCCCTGATCTACCGCGTCTGCTGCTGCGAGAGCGAGAGACACGGCATGGGCAATCTCAAATCGCTCAACGCAGTTCGCACTCTGCGCCGAGAAGCCGGCCAGCAAGCAGGCGCACCCGCCGTTGTACTCTGCGCAGACCTTGAAGACGGCCTTGTTGATTTTGAACTGTCTCAGCGCCGCCTCTACGCGCTTCTCATCCACGGTGGTCTCACTCATTGCTCCCTCCCGGGCAGGAGGCGGGGGCGGGGAGGGCACTGCGAGCTATGGCCTCCAGCACGCGCTTACAGGCTCGATCGGCTTCGCCGTCCGTCATGCCTCCCCGGAAGCGGAGGTGATTGATGGCAGCGCGGTCTTTCTCAAAAAGCGCCACTCCCGGACACCGCAAGCCCTGCTCTGCTAGTTGCTCTTCGAATGCCGGCCAGAGGGGGCCGAAGCGCAGTTCTAGTGTTTCGCTCATATCCATCTCCATTCAGTAGCGGGGATCAGGGATCAGGGCGCCTCGGCTTTGCCGATCACGGGAGAGGGGTGCTCGCTCATTTTTGGCCCTTTCCCCGGCATGAAGTGCCAGCGGCCGTGCTCGTTCTGAACGAGATGGAAATCGCGGCCTTCAATCCCGCGCATGCCGTTCGCCTTGGCGTGGAAGCGCCGACCGGCAGCCCTTGCCTGCGCCGCCGTCACAAAGCCGGGGATGAACTCGGCTCGCATCATCCTCTCTCCATCTCTGTGTCTTGGCCCTGGCGGGGGTCGGGGGAGGGGGGGGCTCTATCGTTTGCGCTGATGCGACAGGCGCCCGGCTTCGGCACGCTCGCACCGCGCCTGGTCCAGAATGCGCAGCACCTCGGCTGCTGCCTCAACGCTGGTCGGCTCCCGACCCAACCGGGCGGCGAGGCGGTTCCAAACTGTGTCTGGGTTGGCGTTGTGAAACGCGATGGTGATGCGGGGCACTCGCATTCCTGTTCGCTGATGGGGAAAGCGGTGGGGAAGCGGGCCGAAAGCCGCTCGCTCCCCTCTATAAACTGGCGGACACCCCTTCCGCCACCATNGGGCACTCGCATTCCTGTTCGCTGATGGGGAAAGCGGTGGGGAAGCGGGCCGAAAGCCGCTCGCTCCCCTCTATAAACTGGCGGACACCCCTTCCGCCACCGTATTCCCCCAACCATTGACCTGCCGTCGATCATGATGTCGCGCGATCCGAGCGTGCTACCTCTGGCCTGAACCAAGGTCAGCAAGTCACGTGGCCAGCGATGCGTTAAGTGAATGCTCGTCGCTCGCCAACGGCGCGGACAGCACATGGCGTTCGGTCTCCGCGTGCGGCAGCAGAAGTCGGTCGCTCGGAACGACGAGCGTGCCGCGCCGCCCGGACGGGTGCTGTCGCCGCTCGATCGGCCCCGACTTGTCCGGCCGGTCGACGCGGGCCTCGTCAATGGCAGGCGTCGGGTCAGCCGTCGACCAGCGCCAGCGCCGCGTCGGTATAGCGGCTGCCGCTGACCGCCTCGGGCGGCAAGGCGTGGTCGATCGCCGCGAGGTCGTCGGCGCTCAGCGTCACGGATGCTGCCGCCGCGTTCTCCTCCAAGTGCGAGATCCTGCGCGCGCCCGGGATCGGCACGATGAAGTCGCCGCGATGCAGCACCCAGGCGAGCGCGAGCTGCGCGGCGGTGACGCCCTTTGCCGCCGCCATCGCCGCCAGCGCGTCGAGCAGCCGCTGGTTGGCTGCGAGGTTCTCCGCCTGGAAGCGCGGCAGGCGGCGGCGGAAGTCGTCGGCGCCGAGGCTCTCGCGGTCGCGGATCGCACCGGTGAGCAGCCCGCGGCCGAGCGGGCTGTAGGGCACGAAGCCGATGCCGAGTTCTCGGCAGACCGGCAGCACCTCGGCCTCCGGTTCGCGGCTCCACAGCGAGTATTCGCTCTGCACCGCCGCGATCGGATGGACGGCATGCGCCCGGCGGATCGTCGCCGCACTCGCCTCCGACAGACCGAGCGCGCGCACCTTGCCGGCCCGGACCAAGTCGGCCATCGCGCCGACCGTGTCCTCGATCGGCACGGTCGGATCGACGCGGTGCTGGTAGAACAGGTCGATGACGTCGACGCCGAGCCGCTTCAGCGAGGCGTCGCAGACCGCGCGGACATGCTCCGGCCGGCTGTCGACGCCGACCATCCGCTCCGGCCCCTTGCCCTCGTCCGAGATCCTGAAACCGAACTTGGTTGCGATCACCACCCGATCGCGGACCGGCGCCAGCGCGTTGCCGACCAGCTCTTCGTTCTCGAACGGGCCGTAGACTTCGGCGGTGTCGAAGAAGGTGATCCCGAGATCGACCGCGCGGCGCAACGTGGCGATCGAGTCCGCCTGCGGCTGGCCCCCATAGGCGAAGCTCATGCCCATGCAGCCGAGGCCGAGGGCGGAAACGGACAGGCAAGGACCGAGGTGACGATGCTGCATGGCGGAGGCTCCAGATCGTGAGCCCCCGCTATGCGCCGGCCCATCCCTCGCGATAATCGGTGAAGGTCTGCGCACCCTGTTCTATTCTGCTCAACAATGAACCGCGCCGACCTGCCCGCCCTGTCGATCTTCGCGAGCGTTGCGGCTCGTCGCAGCTTCCGGAGAGCCGCGCGCGATCTCGGGATCTCGGTGTCGGCCGTCAGCCACGCGATCACCGGGCTGGAGGCGAGCCTCGGCGTGCGCCTCCTGGCGCGCACCACGCGCAGCGTCGCGCCCACCGAGGCGGGACGGCGTCTGCTCGACCGGCTGGAGCCGGCGCTGGCCTCGATCGCGGAGGCGATCGAGATCGCGACCGCGCAGGAGGACAGGCTGACCGGCATACTGCGCTTCTCGGTGCCGCGCTCGGCGGCCGAGATGGTCCTGGTGCCGCTGGCGAGCGCCTTCATTCGTACTCATCCCGGCGTCGAGATCGACATCCGCGCCGAGGATGGCTTTCGCGACATCGTGGCGGAGGGGTTCGACGCCGGCGTGCGGTTCGGCGAGAGCCTGGAACAGGACATGATCGCGGTGCCGCTCGGCCCCACGCTGCGCGCCGCGATCGTCGCTGCCCCGTCCTACCTCGCCGGCCGCAGCCGGCCGGTCGCGCCGCAGGATCTGCACGACCATGTCTGCATCCGGCGGCGTTTCGCGGGCGGCGGCCTCTACCGCTGGGAACTGGGGAAGGGCGACGAGGCCGTGGAGGTGACGGTCGCGGGCGGCCTGATCCTCGATGACGATCGCCTGATCGTGGACGCCGCGCTGCAAGGCGCTGGCCTCGCCTATGTCTTCGAGGCGCAGGTGGCGGCCGAGATGGCGGACGGACGGCTGGAGCGGGTGCTGGAGGATTGGTGCCCGGGTTTCCCCGGCTTCCACCTCTACTATCCGAGCCGGCGGCTGATGCGGCCGGTGCTCCGCGCGTTCGTCGACTCCTTGAAGCGCTGATGCCCGCGTGCAGACGGCAACCGAACACTTGCGACGTCGCGGTGAGGGAGGGTTCCAGAGGGTTCAAGCGCAACCATGGTGCTCATCCGGGTCTGGCGCGGCCTGCCAGCGGTTTCAACGTCCCGGCTCGTCTTGCGGTGGTGCGAGCCGTGCCCGTCCCGGCCATGACACCGAGGAGGGGGTGGACACGGGTCCGGAGGTTCACCCTTCGGCCGGACCACGATCCGGGGGCCCTCGGAGACCCCTCTGACGATCTCACGGAGACGTGGAATTCGGGGTCAGCCTGCGGGCGACGTCGCGAGCGATGCTCACCAGGGAATTGACCATCGGCGTCGGCGGGTCCCGCTGCAGGGCGACAAGGCCGATGGTGTGCTGAAGGCTGGGCTCCACGATCGGGATCGCGCGCACGTCCGTCTTCGGTCCGAGCGCATCGATCAGGATGGCCGGCATGACGCTGGCCCAGCGCAACGTATGCACGTGCGTGAGCAACACGATCATCGAGTTGGACTCGAGGATGGGCGCGGGTTCGCCGCCCGCCTTGCGGATCTGCTCGTCGATGATGCGCCGATTCTGCATGTTGGGCGTCAGCAGGCACAGGGGGACGCGGGCCACCTCGGCCCAGGTCACGGACTCGCGGTCGTAGTAGGGACCGCCGGCCGCCGTCACCAACCGGTAGTGTTCTTGGTAGAGCGGCACCGTGGCCACGTGCGTGAAGGGCTCGTTGTCGAGGTAGGTGAGCCCGGCATCGGCCTCCAGATTCTTCAGGAGGGAGAAGATGTCCGACGACGTCGTCGAGATGATCGTCAGGTGCACGTTGGGATGGTTCGCCCGGTAGGGCGTGGTGAGCGAGGCGACGACCGGGAGCGCCGTCGGGATGGCCGCGATGCGCAGATGCCCGGTCAGGCCGCGCCGGAGCGTCGAGACGTCCTGCTGCATGGCCCGGCTGTCGGCGACGATCCGGCGCGCCCAGGTCAATACCCGCTCGCCCTCCGGGGTGAAGCCCTGGAAGCGCGAGCCGCGCTGCACGAGCTGCACGCCGAAGCGGTTCTCGAGGTGCTTGATCCCGGCCGAGAGCGCCTGCTGGCTGACGGAGCAGGCCTCGGCCGCGCGGCCGAAATGCTCCTCGCGCGAGAGGGCAAGCAGATAATCCAGTTTGTCGATCACAGCCCGGAACCACGCACGGCCAGCCGCGGCACACGCGGCCGGTAAGCGGTATTCTGATGCTGCCAGGCCCTCAATATGAAGAGAGCTGCCGGTTCGCGTCAGCCGGCGTCGCTCGCCCCTTCGCCGAGGAGATGCGGGTCGTAGGTCGCGGGCCGGATCGGGCTCGCCGCCGCGGATTCACGCCGGATCGCCGCCACGACGAGTGGGTCGAGGCGTCCCTCGGCCTGCAGGGCATGGGCTTCCAGCCGGTCGCGCATCTTCGGCGTCCAGTAGGCGACGAGGTGCTTGCGGATGCCGGCCACCGCCTCCTCCTCCGGGTAGGACCGGAAGAAGGTGGCGATCTGGTTGGCCATGCGCACCAGCTTGTCGTGCGATGACGTCGCGCTCATCGGCGTCACTCCGCCGCGTCCAGCGCCTGGGCGATGCGCGTCAGGGAGAAATCCTCCTCGAAGAAGCGGGCCTGCCAGTCGGAGGGGCGGTTCGTGCGCCGCACCTGCACGGCCGTCACCTTGTATTCCGGGCAGTTCGTCGCCCAGTCCGAGTAGTCGGTGGTGATGACGTTGGCGCCCGTCTTGGCGTGGTGGAAGGTCGTGTAGACGACGCCGGGCTGCATCCGCTCGCTCACGCATGCCTTGAGCGCGATGTCGCCCGAGCGGCTCTCCAGCGCCACGAGGTCCCCGTCCACGATCCCGCGGGTCTCGGCATCGAAGGGATGGATCTCCAGCACGTCCTCCTCGTGCCAGCGCGAATTCGCCGTGCGCCGCGTCTGCGCGCCGACATTGTACTGGGAGAGGATGCGCCCGGTGGTGAGGATCAGCGGGAACTTCGCGGTGGTCCGCTCCTCGGTGGCGACGAACTCGGTGATCATGAACTTGCCGAGGCCCCGCACGAAGCGGTCGACGTGCATCATCGGCGTCCCCTCGGGGGCCTTCGCGTTGCACGGCCACTGGATCGAGCCGAGTTCGTCCAGCCGCGCGTAAGACACGCCCGAGAAGCTGGGTGTGAGCCGGGCGATCTCGTCCATGATCTCCGACGGGTGGCTGTAGCGCATCGGATAGCCGAGCTCGTTCGAGAGCAGGATCGTGCCCTCCCAGTCGCCGTAGCCGCCGAGCGGCGCCATCACCTTGCGCACGCGGCTGATGCGCCGCTCGGCGTTGGTGAAGGTGCCGTCCTTCTCCAGGAACGAGGCACCCGGCAGGAAGACGTGGGCGTACTTGGCGGTCTCGTTGAGGAAGAGGTCCTGGACGACGATGCACTCCATCGCGCGCAGGCCCGCCGTGACGTGGTGCGTGTCGGGATCCGACTGGGCGATGTCCTCGCCCTGGATGTACAGGCCCTTGAAGCCGCCCTCGACCGCCTCGTCGAGCATGTTGGTGATGCGCAGCCCCGGCGTCGCGTCGAGCTTCGTGCCCCAGAGCGCCTCGAAGCTCTCGCGCGTGGCATCGTCCGAGACGTGGCGGTAGCCCGCCAGCTCGTGCGGGAACGAGCCCATGTCGCAGGAGCCCTGCACGTTGTTCTGGCCCCGCAGCGGGTTCACGCCCGCGCCCGGCTTGCCGATGTTGCCGGTGGCCATAGCGAGGTTCGCCATGCCCATCACCATGGTCGAGCCCTGGCTGTGCTCGGTGACGCCGAGGCCGTAATAGATCGCCGCGGCGCCGCCCGTGGCGTAGAGGCGCGCGGCGGCGCGCAGCTCGGCCGGATCGACGCCGATCACCGCGGCCTGCGCCTCGGGCGAGTGCCGCTCCTCGGCGATGAACCGCGCCCAGACCTCGAAATCCACGAGGTCGCAGCGCTCGCGCACGTAGGCCTCGTCGATCAGCCCCTCGGTGACGATCACGTGCGCCATCGCGTTCACGAAGGCGACGTTGGAGCCGGGCTTCAGGGGCAGGTGGTGGTCCGCCTTGATGTGGGCCGACTTCACGAGGTCGATCCGGCGCGGATCGGCCACGATCAGCTTGGCGCCCTGGCGCAGCCGCTTCTTCATCCGCGAGCCGAAGACCGGGTGGCCGTCGGTGGGGTTGGCGCCGATCACCAGGATCACGTCGGCCTCCTCCACCGACCGGAAGTCCTGCGTGCCGGCCGAGGTGCCGAGCGTCGACATCAGCCCGTAGCCGGTGGGCGAGTGGCAGACGCGGGCGCAGGTGTCGACGTTGTTGTTGCCGAAGGCCGCCCGCACCAGCTTCTGGACGA
This sequence comes from Methylobacterium oryzisoli, assembly GCF_046557895.1. Classification (NCBI taxonomy): domain Bacteria; kingdom Pseudomonadati; phylum Pseudomonadota; class Alphaproteobacteria; order Hyphomicrobiales; family Methylobacteriaceae; genus Methylobacterium; species Methylobacterium oryzisoli. The sequence goes on from NZ_JBKIBX010000043.1 coordinate 15,069, forward strand.
GGTAGGCCTCCTCGTTGGTGCAGCGCGAGGAGGTGATGCCCCCGACCGCGTCGCGCCCGTAGGTCGCCTGGATGCGCTTGAACTCGGAGGCCGCCCGCGCGATCGCCTCCTCCCAGCTCACCTCCCGCCACGGATCCGTGATTTTTTCGCGGATCATCGGCTTGGTGATGCGGTCCTGGTGCGTGGCGTAGCCGTAGGCGAAGCGGCCCTTGACGCAGGAATGGCCGTCATTGGCCTTGCCGCCCTTGTAGGGCACCATCCGCACCACGCGCTCGCCCTGCATCTCGGCCTTGAAGGCGCAGCCGACGCCGCAATAGGCGCAGGTCGTCACCGCGGAATGCTCCGGCTGACCCATCGCGATGACGGATTTCTCCGTGAGCGTCGCGGTCGGGCAGGCCTGCACGCAGGCGCCGCAGGACACGCATTCGGACTCGAAGAAGGAGGTCGGGCCCGCCGCCACCCGGGAGTCGAAGCCGCGGCCCGCGATGGTGAGCGCGAAGGTGCCCTGCACCTCCTCGCAGGCTCTCACGCAGCGGTTGCAGACGATGCACTTGGCCGGATCGTAGGTGAAGTAGGGGTTCGACTCGTCCTTCGGCAGGTAGAGGTCGGAGGAGGCGTGGACGTGGTTCGCCCCGTCCTCGTAGCGCACCTCGCGCAGGCCGACGGCGCCGGCCATGTCCTGCAGCTCGCAGTCGCCGTTCGCCGCGCAGGTCAGGCAGTCGAGGGGATGGTCGGAGATGTAGAGCTCCATCACCCCCTTGCGCAGCCGGGCGAGCTTGTCCGACTGGGTGTGCACCACCATGCCGGCCTCAGCCGGCGTGGTGCAGGAGGCGGGCGTCCCGCGCCGCCCGTCGATCTCCACGAGGCAGAGCCGGCAGGAGCCGAACGGCTCCAGGCTGTCGGTGGCGCAGAGCTTGGGGATCTGCGTACCCGCCATCATCGCGGCGGCCATCACGGAGGTGCCGGCCGGCACCGTCACGCTCTGCCCGTCGATCGTCAGCGTCACCGCGGTGTCGGCGACGCGGATCGGGGTGCCGTAGTCGATTTCCTTGATCAGGGGCACGGACGCCTCCTCACTCCGCTGCGACCGGCAGGCCGGCGGGCGAAAAATCCTCGGGGAAGTGGGTGATGGCGCTCATCACCGGCATCGGCGTGAGGCCGCCCATGGCGCAGAGCGAACCGTCGGTCATGACCTCGCAGAGATCCTCGACCACCTTCAGGTTCTCGCGCGGGCGGATCCCCGCGATGACCTTGTCCATGGTCTCGACGCCGCGGGTCGCGCCGATGCGGCAGGGCGTGCACTTGCCGCAGGATTCGGCGGCGCAGAACTCGAAGGCGAAGCGGGCCTGGCGCGCCATGTCGACGGTGTCGTCGAACACGACGATGCCGCCGTGGCCGACGAGGCCCTTGTTGGCCGCCATCGCCTCGTAATCGAGCGGCGTGTCGAGGAGGTGGTCCGGGAAGTAGGCCCCGAGCGGCCCGCCCACCTGCACGGCGCGCACCGGCCGGCCCGACAGCGTGCCGCCGCCGAAGTCTTCGATCACCTCGCGCAGCGTGATGCCGAACGCGTACTCGATCAGCCCGCCGTACCGGACGTTGCCGGCGAGCTGGATCGGCAGCGTGCCGAGGGAGCGGCCCATGCCGTACTGCGCGTAGGCCTCGCCGCCGTGCTCCAGGATCCACGGCACGGCCGTGAAGGTCATGACGTTGTTGACGAGGGTCGGGCGCCCGAACAGGCCCTTGAGAGCGGGGATCGGGGGCTTGGCCCGCACGATGCCGCGCTTGCCCTCCAGGCTCTCCAGGAGCGAGGTTTCTTCGCCGCAGATGTAGGCGCCCGCGCCGAGCCGCACCTCCAGGTGGAAGGCCCGGCCCGAGCCCATGACGTCGGCACCGAGGAAGCCGGCCCTCTCGCCGGCCGCGATCGCCTCCTGCAGCGTGGCGAAGGCCTGGGGGTACTCGGAGCGCAGGTAGATGTAGCCCCGCGTGGCCCCGACCGCGATCCCGGCGATGGTCATGCCCTCGATGAGCGCGAAGGGATCCCCCTCCATCATCAGCCGGTCGGCGAAGGTGCCGGAATCGCCCTCGTCGGCGTTGCAGACCACGTATTTGCGGTCGGCCTGCGCCAGCATGACGGTGTTCCACTTGATGCCGGCCGGGAAGCCGGCGCCGCCGCGCCCGCGCAGTCCCGACCGGCGCACCGCATCGACGGTCGCCTCGGACCCGAGCCGCAGGGCCGCCTCCAGGCCCCGGTAACCGCCATGCGCGCGGTAATCCTCCACCGAGACGGGATCGATCACGCCGCAACGGTGGAAGGTCAGGCGGTGCTGCCGGGCGAGGTAAAGGATTTTTTCCGGGTCGCCGAGGCGGAGCGCGTGGCTCCCGCCCTCGGCGAGGCCGGCATCGAGGAGTGCCTCCACGTCGTCGGGCCGCACCGGCCCGTAGGCGACGCGGCCCTCGGGCGTGGCGACCTCGATCATCGGCTCCAGCCAGAACAGGCCGCGCGAGCCGGTGCGGACGATGCGCAGGTCGAGGCCGCGTCGCGCGGCGCCGGCGACGAGCGCGCGGACGACGCGGTTCGCGCCGAGGCCCAGCGCGACGGCGTCGCGCGGAACGGTGATGGTGATACTCATGACCGTGCCTCTGCCAGCGCCGTCGCCAGGACGTCGGCCGTGAGCCGCGCGATCGGCTCCTCGTCCACGAGGGCGGCAGGCCCCGTGGCGCAGAGGCCGAGGCAGTACACCGGCTCGACCGTGACGGCCCCGTCCGCGGAGGTCCCGTGCCAGTCGACCCCGAGGCGCGACAGGATCTCGCCGTGCAGCCGCTCGGAGCCCTGGGCCTGGCAGGCCTCGGCCCGGCAGAGCTTCACCAGCCGGCGTCCGGCCGGAGCGCTGCGGAAGTCGTGATAGAAGGTGATGCAGCCGTGGACCTCGGCGCGCGAGAGGTTGAGCGCGTCCGCGATGAGCGGCACGGCCTCTGCGTCGACGTAGCCGAACGTCTCCTGGAGGGCGTGAAGGATCGGCAGCATCGCGCCCTCGCGCTGCGCATGCTCGGCAATGATCTCGGCTGCGCGGACTGCACTCCACCGCTCGCGGCGCGACATGAATTTCCTGCCCTCATTGGTCTCGTTCTAGGGCTGATAGTGCAGGAGTGCTGCGCGAGTGCAATCAAGCAGATCGGTCAGCCGACAACAGATCCTTGTCGAACCGGGCGCGGAACGGGTTCTCTCACCCTGAATTTCCGGGATTCGGACAAGGACTCAGCGTCGGGGAACCGCTGTCGCAAGCAGACGCGCGCGACGTCACGCAAGGGTGGGGCCGTGATCCATTGTCCGGGCCGTGGTTCCGCACCGGTCGCCGGACGGGATCTCGCCGGCGCGTGCGACCATTTGGTTTCGGATCGCGGGCTGGTCTCGACAAGTCCGACGCGGCGCGGGCGGGCTCTCGTGCCTGGCCGGGGAGATCGTGTCGGTGCGCGCCGCGATCGGGGAGCGGGCTCAGGAACAGGTTGGCGGATGCCGTGCTCCGTGGGGAGCGTCCGCGGACGGCAGGCTGGGCGCCGGTGTACTCGCAGCCGACTTGGCCAGCTGCCGGCCGATATCCCGCGCCGTCGCGACCGGCATGGTCGCGCGGACGCGCCGCGCGGTATCGCGCGCCTCGCCGACGATCTCGACACCCTGCCCGAGGATGTCCACGACGATGCAGCCGCCCTTCACCCTGCGGGTGCGCCTGATCGCCTCGCCGGCCCTCACCTCGGATAGATGGCGTGCGACGGCCTCGGCATCCTCCGCCGTCATGCGCGGGAGTTCGCCGTGGGGCGTGTGAAGGATGAGGTCGAAGTCCCGGTCGGCGTCCAGCACGATGGCGAAGCCGGGTGTCTCGTCGTCGAGTTCGCCGGCCTCGATGGCACCGGTCACCATCGTCTGGATCAAGCCGTTCATGGTGGTGCCCCGCGCGGCCGCGAGCCGCTTCAGCTGCCGGTGCAGCGGCACGGAGATCCGCAGGACGGTGTGGTTCGGCGTGGGCACCCTCTGGTCCTCCATGAAGCGCAGCGGCCGGCGCTCCTCATCCTGTCCCGCGAAGGGGGAATCGGCCGCGGCACGGGTTCGAGGTTCCGGCGGGCTCGCGGCGATCACCCTGGCCGGTCGCGCGCGACCCTCCCGGAGGAGCCGGCCCGGCCGCCGGAGCGCGGTCACCAGAGCGGCTGCAATCGAACGAGCAGGTACTCCGCCTGCCGCCGGTCCATCAGATGGACATCCGCCGGCGTGGCGAGGCCAAGCGCCGTCAGGTGATCCAGCGCTTCCACGACCTTGACGGGGCTCACGGCGGTGAGCGTCGCGGCGCTCTCGACGTGGAGCGGGACGAAGCCGTGCTCATGGCTGCCGAGAGCGGTCAGCAGAAGATAGATCTTCAGCGCATTCAGGTTGCCGAGCTTGCGGCACGGGATCCGGTGCAGGCTGAGCATGCGGGCATCGCGACCGCCCGTGCGGCGATACCGGAGCGGCACCACGCCGTCCGGGGTGGGCAGGCCGGTCAGGCCGTAGGCGAGCGTCTGGCCCTGCCAGTCACAGGAGGTCCGGACGAGGCCGTGTTCCACCAGGACCTTCTTGCCGGCACAGATCGACGGCTCGGACAGCCCCGACAGGCCGGAGAGCTGCTCGTAGGAGAGGACGACGGAGGCGGCACCCGCCTCGCCGTGGTCCAGCCTGATCGCGAGCGTGAGGAGAAGCTTGAGCGCGGCAATCGAGCGGCCGAGATGCGCGGCGTCCCCGCGGAACGCGCGAAGGCCGCCCTCCAGCACCCACCGCGCGGGCAGCCGGGCGCATCCGCCTCGCTCGCTCGGGTCCGGCGCCTGGACGGCCGGGCGGGCCGACGGCCGCGTCCTCACGGGCGCGCCGTGCTGGTCCGGCCTGGTGAGCAGTTCCAACGGCATGGGGTTTCACCGTGATCCCTGGGGCAGAGAGCCGCCGCCCGGGTCGCGCCGTCCGGCGTCGCCGGCATCCGGCCTGCGCGCACCGGCCGTCACGCCCAGCGCAGGGGCACGGCCATCGTCAGGTCGCGGGATCCCCCCGACGACACCAAGCGGACTCGCACGCTCTCGCATCCTCAGCCCTGCATCCGGTCGGTCGTTGAGGGTGCGCGGCGGCCATCCATGGGTCGTGTCGCTGCCAGAGGCTCGACCACGCTCCGGCGCGGCCTTACATCGTCGTAGAGGGACGTTGTGACGGGTTCAATATGAAGACGTCTGCTGATGCGCCGCAGGTCGCGACGGAGCTGGGGCTGGGCGGCACGATCCGGATCGGGACGGCCCGCATCGCGATCGACGAGACCCTAGCGGTTCTCAGGGCGATCGCGGTGACGAGTTCGGTGCAGGGAGCGGCCGCGGATCTCGGCCTGTCCTATCGCGCGGTCTGGGAGCGGGTGCGGGTGCTGGAGGCGAGCGTCGGGCAGCAGCTCGTCCGCAAGACCCGGGGCCACGGCAGCACGCTGACGGCGACCGGCGCGGCGCTCTGCGAGGCCCTGACCGGCGCGTCCGCCGGGCTGGCGATGCCGCTCGCGCGCGAGGGGAGGGCGCTGCAGGCCCGCCTCGCGGACCTGCTGGCCACGCCGCATCGGCTGACCGTCGCGGCGAGCCACGATCCCTTGCTGATGGAGGTATTTTCGGAGTGGGGGGAGGGCGACCTCGCGGTCGTGGGGAGCCGGGAGGCGGTGACCCGCCTCGTCGAGGGGCGGGCGGACGCGGCGGGGTTCCATTGCGGCACGCTCACGCTGGAGGCCGCCGGCCCGCCCTTCTCGGATCTCGTCCCCGATCCCGCCTTCCGGCTCCACCTCCTGTTCGAGCGCGAGCAGGGCCTGCTGGTGGCGGCCGGAAATCCGCTCGATCTCCGGACGGTCGATGACCTCCGGGCCACGCGCGCCCGCTTCGTCAACCGGCAGATCGGGTCCGGCACCCGCCTCTGGTTCGACCGCCTGCTGGCGGAAGCCGGCATCGCGGCCGACGCGATCGTGGGGTACGGGCTGGAGGAATTCACGCATCAGGCGGTGGCCGCCGTGATCGCGTCCGGCGCCGCCGATGCCGGCCTCGGCGCCCGCGCCGCGGCGGAGCGCTTCGGCCTCGACTTCCTCTCGGTGGGCTGGGAGGCCTACTACCTCGCCACCAACGCCTCGCTGCCGACGTCCGGCCTCGGCCGGCTGCTGGACGCGCTCGACGCGCGCGTCACCACTGCGCCCGGCTACCGCGCGCCGCTGACCCCACCGTCAGTGGCCTGACGGCGAGGCTCGTCTCGGACACGCGCGTGGCCGGTCCGAGGTCTTCGGCGTCAGCGGGAGGCGGCGGACAGGCTGGCCTGCGGCGGGGGTGCGGGGATGAGCGGGGTCAGAACGCAGCCGCCCGGCGTGCCGAGGCAGACCAGAGCCGCATCGAAGCGCGGATCCGCCGCCACCAGCGCTCCCGCCGGACCGAGGCCGAGGAGGAGCGGCAGCGCCGCGCCGGCCGCGCGGCCCTCGCGGTGCATGGCCCGCTCGACGGTGCTGGCCAGGTCCGTGGCCGGCACCATGATGGGCAGCGGCGGGGGCGGGGGACGCGGCTGGTCGGGTGCGGGCAGCACCGTGAGATCCGCGCCGACGAAGCCGAGCCGGTAGTTGCCGGAGGCCGCCAGGGTGCCCTGCGTGATGGGGTAGGGGCCGGGCGGGCTGTCCGACGCGGCCGTGGTGGCGAGACCGCCGCTTAGGCTGTCGCCGGTGACGAGGCCGCGTCCGCCCAGCCGATAGGTGAGGGCCGGATCGGCCTCGCCGACGAGGCGGACCTGAGGATCGGCGAGAACGGTGAGCGGCCGGGGGGACCCCTTGGCCGCCGTCAGATCGGTGAAGCCGGCATACGACAGCACCCCCTTCGACGACACCTCCGCCTGCCCGCCGTCGCCCCCCTGCGCCCCGCCCCGCGCCGTGATCGTCCCGGCAAAGTCCGTGCGGACATCCGACCACACCACCACGTCGCCGCCCGCGCCGTTCACCGTGGCGTCCGCCCGGATCGTCGTGGTCGCGTCCACGTCCACGCTGCGCGCGTGCGCCAGCCGCCCCTGGCCCTCGCGCCCGCCGCCCAGCCGCACCACCCCGCCGCCCGTCGCCCCCGACGCCTCGATCAGCGCCGCATGCGCGGTGATCCCCGGCGCCGTGGCCACCACCCGGCCGCCCCGGCCCGCGCGCCCCTCCGCCGCGACACTCCCCGACAGCGCGAGGTCTTCGCCCGCCTCCAGCCGCGCCCGCCCGCCCCGCGCGCCCGACACGTCCACCCGGCCCGCCACCGCGAGCCGCCGCCCCGCGAGCCGCACCCGCCCGCCATCCTCGGACCCCGCTCCCGAGGCGTCGAGCCGCCCGGTGGAGGTCACCGCCACCGCGCCCTCGCCCCCCGACAGCGTGATGCGGCCGGGCCGGCCCGAGACCGTGCGCGCCTCGATCGTCCCCGACAGGTTCACCGCCTGGCGCGCCACGTCCCGCGCGGCGGCCGCCGTCAGCACCACCGACCCGCCATCCGCCGAGAGCGTCCCGGCATTCGACACCAGCGCGCCCCGCCCCTGGGCGCTCGTCGGCACCGCCACCTGCAGAAAGCCGTCCCCCGACAGATCCAGCGTCGCCCGCTCCCCCGAGCCCAGCCCCACCTTGCCCGGCGGCACCGCGATCGTGCCGCGGTTGGCCACCTGCCCGCCGATCAGCGCCGCGTAGCCGCCCCGCCCGATCGTCACCGTGCCGTGGTTCATCACCGGCGCCGAGGCGCCCGAGCCCCGGAACTGCCGCCGCCCGGCGCGAAACTCCTCGTCGGCGATCCCCAGCGTCGAGGCGACGAAGCCGCCCCCGGCCGCGACCCGGCCGGTGCGGGTGATGCTGATGCCGTTGGGGTTGACGAGGTAGACCTGGCCGGTGGCGGTGAGCTGGCCGGCGATGGTGGAGCGGGTCTGGCCGGTGACCCGGTTGAGGATCGCGGCCTGGGCGTCGGGCTGGCGGATGTCGACGCGGTGGCCCTGACCGATGGAAAAGCCCTGCCAGTTGACGATGGCGGTCGGGCTCGCCTGGGTGATGGCGAGCGCGCCGTTGCGCGGGGTGCCGATGGCGACGCTCCCCGAAACGACCTGGCCGCCGGTGGGCAGCGGCTCGGCGCGGGCGGGGGCGAGCCCGGCCAGGGCGGTGGAGGCGAGCAGCGCCAGGGTGAGCGCGTGCGGGCGGGGCCGCGCGGGCTGGGTCGGGGCCGGCCGGGTCATGGTGGTCATTCCGTCAGATCGCGAGCGCGCCGGTGAAGGTCGGGCGAGGGGCGGCGAGCCCGGCGCTCCGCGGGTGGGGGCACCGGCTCCGCGCCGGGGCGTCGTCGGTGGGAACCGGTCCAGGGACGGGCTCGTGGCGCGGCCGGGTCGAGGTTCCCGGGGAGGGCGAGGCCACCGTCGCGCTGGAGCGGCGGGCTGAACGAAGGCGGGGTGATCTGCGAGGCGGCCTGACCCAGCGCCGCGCTCGTCCCCAGGATCGCCCAAAGCCCCAGCGCCGCCAGGGCCGGCCTCGCCCAACGGGTGGGAACGGCACGGGTGCAGCCGGAGCCGGGCTGGTCGACCTCACTGCGCACGCGCATCACTCTGCCGTTTGCACCCTGATGCCGCGCCCGTTCGCCGTGCGGATCGCGGGATGGACCTGACCGCGAGTTCGGATCAGGCCGCTCGCGACTCTACTGCACAGTGACGACCAGGGATAGCCTGCAGAGCAGATCCGGACAGATTATTGGCGCATTCGGGCGGGAGACTGCCGGAAGGTCAAATTGAGCAAATAGCTCAGTAATCGACAGGATGCCGATCACCAATTGCGCCTCATCGGACCAGCGAACGTTCCCCTGCTTCAATCATCCGTCCTTGCTCTTGCGCGTGAAGCTCCAGCGGAATCTGTCGTCCGAAGGCGTACGGGGCGCGCCGGACCGGATCGGTGAGCCTGTCCAGGCGACGACTTGCGCGACGCCTTCGCGATCCTCGCCGGGCCGGTGTCGCACCCGCGGTGCGCCGGGTGCCGTGCGGGGCCCCACGTCCGCCCGCCTCTCGATCCCGCCCGGCTGTTGCAGGGCTGCGTCACCCCCGGCCCGAGGCAGGCCCAGCCCCGCGCGCGGCTCGGCCTCGCGATGCGCGGGCGGCGCCGGTCGTGGGTCGGTGATCGGTCGGCAGGCCGAAGCCTGATTCGGAAGAGTGATTCGGATAACGCCCCGGCCTGCTTGAACCCGCCGGACGGGCGTGAGCAGATGGGCCGGCAGCTCAGCTTGCCTCCCGCCCCCGGGGCGGTGGCCGCCCTGGGTCGTCGCGCGTTCGCCGGAGGCAGCCCCATGCGCCCTCTCCAGCCGATCGGCCTGTGCACCTACCGGGCGAGGGCCACGCGTCTCGTGCGGCCGATGCCGGTCCGTGGGGCCGTTTCGCTCCGGCGGGCCGGAATTGGTGCGCTCGCCGCCCTGCTGATCCTCGCGCCCGACGGCCTCCACCGGAGCGAGGCCGAGGCGAAGCTCACGGCCGTGACCCCGCCGGTGGCGGCACCGTTGCCGCCGCCCGTCCCGCTGATGGTTCTGACCACCGCTGCGGGCGCGCCGGGCTACGAGTACGCCCGCCGCTCGGTCGCGGCCGGCACCGCGTCCGCTCCCGTGCAGCCCGCCGCGCTCACCATCGAGGATGCGTGGCTGTCGGTCTTCGGCGGCGAATTCCAGCTCGCGGCGTTCATCGCGCATGTCGCCGCAGCGAACGACCTGCCGCCTGCCTTCCTGCTGGGCCTGCTGCGGCAGGAGAGCGGCCTGAACCACCGGGCCGTCAGCCGCGCCGGGGCGCAGGGCATCGCCCAGTTCATGCCCGGCACCGCCGGCGAGCGCGGGCTTGCCGATCCGTTCGACCCCTACGAGGCCATTCCGAAATCCGCGGAGCTGCTGAAGGAGTACCGGGCGCGGTTCGGCAACCTCGGTTTGGCGGCCGCGGCCTACAATGCCGGTCCGCAGCGCATCCGGAACTGGCTCTCCGGCCGCGCGACGCTGCCGGCCGAGACCCTCGCTTACGTGACGAGGATCACGGGCAGGAGTGCCGATGCGTGGCGGCTCGACGGCGATCGATCCACGACGGCGGAATTCCTGCGCGACATGCAGCGGCCCTGACGAGCCCGCCGCGTCGCGCCGGCGTCCCGCGCTGCCGTTCGCACGTCGCGCGGTTCCGCTGGATCTCGACCGGGGGGACGGGTGTTGCGCCAGAATCGGGCTCCTGGCTGCGTGACACGATGATGCCTGTCTGGCTCACGAAGGCGGTGATCGCGGTGGCCGGCCTGCTGGCGGGCACCGTCGCGGGCGCGGCGCCAGCGTCCGCGGCCGGCCCGGTCAACAACTGGGCCGAGATGCGCGCCGCGCTGGCCGCGTGCTGGCATCCGCCCTCCGACACGAACGGGGCGCTGATTGCCTTCACGTTCGGGCTCGACAAGACGGGCGCCCTGCGCGGCCGGCCGCTGGTGACGGCGCGCCGGCTCCCGGGTGACCGCGAGGCCGCGCAGCTTTTCGAGGAGGCGGCCTTCGCGGCCCTGTCGCGCTGCTTCCCGATAGGGGTGACGCCGGCCTTCGGGGCGATCCTGGGCGAGAGCCCGATCCGCCTGCGCTTCGTCAACACGCCGCCGACCACCGCCTACCAGATCAACAGCAACATCACGATCTTCGCCCCGCCGGCGACCGATGACGCCGCGGACCCACCGGCCCGATGATGGGCCGCGCTCGCCCGGCCGCAGGTCGTTCCATGTCGGGCTTGCCGCGGAGGCCGAGGAGGATCGACGCGCGGCAGCATCCGCGCGCCCGGACCGGCCGGACAAGACCTCGTTCGTCGGCGTCCGGCAGCCCGACCGAGGGGATCATCTGCTCGAAATAGCGGTTCATGAACGTCGACGGCTCGTTCCCTTCGGTGTCGTCGAAGACCTATCATCGCGCGGGGCCTCGGCTCGCCGGCCGTGCGTCGACGACATCGGGCAATTCATCGGATCAGGAGACGACATGAGGCCGCTCATTGTCGCCCGCGCGCTCGGTGCCGCCGCTTGGCTCGGCCTCTTTGCCGCCACGCCGGTGCGCGCGGACGAGCGGCCGGCCGAGATTTCGACTGCGGCGCCGAGCGAGCCGGCCAATGTGGGCGACGCCAAGCTGGCCGCGCGGGCGTACCACGAGTCCGGGCGCTACGCGCGCGACCTCGCGGGCGTGACAGCGAGGGCCGGGGCGTGGCTGAACGAACGGGGCCGGCAGGTGGAGCGCCCGGCCCTCGTGCTCGACGTGGACGACACCGCCCTCTCGAACTGGGAGGTGATCCAGGCCGACGATTTCGGCCGCGTGTTCGGCGGCCCCTGCGAGGCGCTGCCCGAGGGGCCGTGCGGCTGGGTCAACTGGGACCTGCTGGGGCGCAGTCCGGCCCTGCCGGCCACCCTGGCGCTCTACACCCTCGCGCGCGCTCAGGGCATCGCGGTTTTTTTCATCACCGGCCGGGACGAGCCGCAGCGGGCGGCGACCGAGCGCAACCTGCGGGAGGCGGGCTACACCGCCTACGCGCGCCTCGACATGCCGGCTTTCGGGGCCCGCTACGCCTCGGCCGCGGATTTCAAGGCGCCGCGCCGGGCCGCGATCGAGGCGGAGGGCTACCGGATCATCGCTAATGTCGGCGATCAGCCGTCGGACCTCGCGGGCGGCTATGCCGAACGCACCTTCCTGCTGCCCAACCCCTTCTATCGGATCCCCTGACGGCTCCGGCTCAGCCGAGAAAGGCGTCGAGGGCGGCGAGCACGAGATCCGGGCGCTCCTCCTGCAAGGTGTGCCCGCAATCGAGGGCATGGCCGGAGACGTCGAGGGCTTTTTCGCGCCACGTCGCCAGCACGTCGTAGGTGCGGCCGACCGTGCCCTTCGCGCCCCACAGCGCCAGGAGCGGGACCTCCACCCGGCGCTGCGCATCCGCGGCGTCGTGCTCGAGGTCGATGGTCGCGGCGGCGCGGTAATCCTCGCAGATGGCGTGGCGCGTCGCCGGATCGCGGTAGACCCGCAGGTACTCCGCGAAGAGGTTGGACCCCGGCACGCCCGGCGTCTTCGATTGCCCGTCGAGATGGGTGCGCAGGAAAAATTCCGGATCGGCGCCCATCAGGCGCTCCGGCAGCGGCGCCGGCTGGATCAGGAAGAACCACCAGAAATAGGCGGTGGCGAAGGCCTTGTCGGTGCGCGCGTACATCGTCGCGGTCGGGGCGATGTCGAGCACGGCGAGGCGCGTCACGGCCTGCGGATGGTCGAGCGCCATGCGATGGGCGACGCGCCCGCCGCGGTCGTGGCCCACGACGGCGAAGCGCTCGTGCCCGAGCGCCCGCATCACCGCGACCGCATCGGCCGCCATGGCCCGCTTGGCGTAGTTGACGTGCCGCTCGCCCCCCTCGGGCTTCTCGGAATCGCCGTAGCCGCGCAGGTCCATCGCCACGACGCTGAAGCGCTCCGCCAGGGGCGGGGCCACGGCGTGCCACGTGGCATGGGTCTGCGGATGCCCGTGGAGCAGCAGCAGCGGCGGACCCGCGCCCCCGATCGCGGCCCGGATGCGCACCCCGCCAGCCTCGATGTCGCGCAGCGCGAAGCCCGCGAGGAACGGATCCATCCCGGCCATCGGCCCCTCCTCGGTGCGCGCGCCGCGACCGCGCGGGGGTGGTACGGCCCCTCGGCGCGGCGGATCGCAGCCCCCCGGTGGGATGCCCCATCGCCGCGCCCCCTTCAACCGCCTCGGGACCGGCCGCCCGCTTCGCTCAGGGCCGTCCCTTCCGCGCCGACCGGCGCTCGAGGGTGAGCAGGTAGAGGCCGGAGGCCGCCACCACGGCCCCGCCGAGCAGGGTCCAGCGGTCGGGCAGATCGTGGAAGACCACGAAGCCGAGCAGAACCGCCCAGATCAGATGCGCGTAGGCGAAGGGCGCCAGGGTCGAGGCCGGGGCGTGCCGGTGGGCCAGGATCAGCAGCCAGTGCCCGGACGCGCCGAAGAAGCCGATCGACCCGATCCCGACCCACAGCCAGGGATCATGGGGCGCCTCCCAGATGAAGGGGAGGAGGGGGAGCATCAGCACGGAGCCGACGAGGCTCGTGTAGAGCATCGTCGTCTCGGGCGGGTCGTGGCTGGCGAGGAGCCGCGTCACCACGATGTAGAGGCCGTTGGCGCAGGCCGTCACCCCCGCGAGGCCGGCCGCCGGGTGCAGGCCGCCGAGCCCCGGGCGGCTGACGACGAGGACGCCGCAGAATCCCACCAGCACGGCCGCGGCCCGGCGCCAGCCGACCGTCTCGCCGAGCAGCGGCCCGGCGATCAGCGCCACCACCAGGGGCGACGCGAAGGTGATCGAGGTCACCTGCGCCAGCGGCAGGTAGCGCAGGGCCACGACGGTGCAGAGCGTCGCGACGACGAGGCAGAGCGAGCGCAGCACCTGCAGCAGGGGCCTGCGGGTCCGCAGCAGACCCGGATGAGCCCGCGGCGCGAGCACGGCCGCCACCACCAGCAGGCTGCCGACGTAGCGCGCCGCCACGATCAGGGGCGCGCTCATCTCGCGGTTGAGGAACTTGGCGGACGCGTCGATGCAGGCGAAGCCCGCCACGGCGCCGATCATCAAGGCGATCCCGATCAGCGTGCTGCGCTGGCCCGCTCCGCGCATTCCTGGCTCCCGGCTGACGACCCCGCATCTACGCGGGCTCCGGCGCGCGGGTCCAATCGCGCCTGCCGGAACCGGCCCGTTGACGCCGCCGCTCGGCCAGCGGCGTCCGCGCTCTCGCCGCCGTGGACCGGCCGGGCCGTGCCCCCGAGATCGGCGGAAACCTGCCGAGTCAATGGGAGCGGTCGGCGCGCGTCCAGCGAGGCGGGCCGCGTCGGCACCGATCAACACACTGATGAACAACACTTTTCGGGAAAGACTGGAGCTGACATCGCGGTTACCCTTCCGCTCCCGCGCATCGCGGTAGCCACCCGAAGGGTCAGGGCTTCGGGCGTGATGGTTGCACAGACCAGACCCGCGCTCCGCGCGGGACCGTAATGTGATCAGCGAGAACGCATCCCGGCTCTTGCCGACCGGGATCCGGCGATGAGGTAAGAAGCCGAGTCCGCACAGGGAGCCGCCGGGACATCGCGATCCATGGCGGAGGGCTCAGCGGCGGCACCGCGACCAGACATCACGATGGGAGGAGGCCCTCATGGCCAAAGGATCAGATCTCCTCGTCCAGGCGCTCGAGAACGAGGGCGTCGAGCGCATCTTCGGCATTCCGGGCGAGGAAAATCTCGACGTCGTCGAGTCGCTCCGCACCTCCTCGATCGAACTCGTCTTGACCCGCCACGAGCAGGCCGCCGCCTTCATGGCCGCCACCTACGGGCGGCTGACCGGCCGGCCCGGCGTCTGCCTCTCGACGCTGGGGCCGGGGGCGCTCAACTTCTCCACCGGCGCGGCCTACGCGCATCTCGGCGCCATGCCGATGATCATCATCACCGGCCAGAAGGGCATCCTGTCGGCGCGCCAGGCCCGCTTCCAGATCGTCGACGTGATCGGATCGATGCGGCCGATCACCAAGTTGGCCCGTCAGATCGTCTCGGCCTCCTCGATCCCGACCCTCGTGCGCGACGCCTTCCGGGTCGCCATGGAGGAGCGGCCCGGCCCGGTGCTCCTGGAACTGCCCGAGGACATCGCGGCCGAGGAGGCCGAATCCTACACGGTGCCGGGCCACCCGATCGACATTCCGGTCGCGCATCCCAAGGCGATCGAGCGCGCCGCCGCGATGATCCTGGCCGCCGAGCGCCCGCTGGTGATGCTGGGCGCCGCCGCCAGCCGCCCGCGCTCCACCAGCGACCTCGGCGGCTTCGTGCAGCGCACCGGCATCCCGTTCTTCACCACCCAGATGGGCAAGGGCACGGTGGCGCACGGCACGCAGCTCTACATGGGCACCGCCGCCCTGTCCGAGCGCGACTACGTGCACGAGGCGATCGACGCGGCCGACCTCATCATCGCCATCGGCCACGACACGGTCGAAAAGCCGCCCTTCTTCATGGGCCAGCCGAACCAGAAGGTCCTGCACGTCAGCTACAGCCCGGCCACCGTCGAGGAGGTCTACCACCCAGACGCCGAGGTGGTGGGCGATCTCGGGCCGACCCTGAAGCTGCTCGCCGACCGGCTGGAGGGCCGGCTCCCGCACGCGGGCGCGCTGCTTCCGCTCCGCGAGCACATCCTGGCCCGCATCGCCGACCGGGCGGACGAGGATCGCTTCCCGGTGACCCCGCAGCGGCTCGTGCGCGACGTGCGCCGCGTCATCCCGGAGGACGGCATCGTCTGCCTC
Organism: Methylobacterium oryzisoli; assembly: GCF_046557895.1. Classification (NCBI taxonomy): domain Bacteria; kingdom Pseudomonadati; phylum Pseudomonadota; class Alphaproteobacteria; order Hyphomicrobiales; family Methylobacteriaceae; genus Methylobacterium; species Methylobacterium oryzisoli. The sequence continues at coordinate 30,408 of NZ_JBKIBX010000043.1, forward strand.
GACAACGGGATGTACAAGATCTGGTTCGCCCGCAACTACCGCACCACCGTCGCCAACACGCTGCTCCTCGACAACGCGCTCGCCACCATGGGGGCGGGGCTGCCCTCGGCGATTTCGGCGGCCCTGCTCCACCCGGAGCGCCGCGTGCTCGCGGTCTGCGGCGACGGCGGCTTCCTGATGAACTCGCAGGAGTTGGAGACCGCGGTGCGGCTCAAGCTCAACCTCGTGGTGCTGATCATCGACGATTCGGCCTACGGCATGATCCGCTGGAAGCAGGCCGTGGACACCTTCCCGGATTACGGCATGACCTTCACCAATCCGGACTTCGTGCAATACGCCCGGTCCTACGGGGCCGAGGGCCATCGGGTGAACGCGGTCGAGGACCTGGTGCCGACGCTGGACAAGGCCTTCCAGGCCGGCGGCGTCCATCTCGTGGTGGTGCCGATCGACTACTCCGAAAACATCCGCGTGCTCGTCGACGAGTTGCGCGCGAAGGTGAAGGACCCGGTTCCCGATCAGGTCCCCTGAACTCCTCCGCGACGGTCCGGCACGGGTGTCCGGCACGCGGCGTCTCGTGGAGGTCATCGGTGATCGGGGTCCCAATTCCCGGGGCTCAAGCCCGTGCTCGACCTACGAGGGGAGCGGCAACCATGACGGATCTGCGAGTGGACGTCTCGAAGCGTGAGTTTCTGAGGCTGAACCGGCCAGCCATCGTGACGATGCTGGATGAGGTGAACACCCGCCTGACCGCGGCCTACGGCGCGGCGCGCACGCCGGTCAGGCTCTTGGACGTCTGGGTCATCACCTATTGCGAGGCAGGGATGACCCCGGCCGGCAAGGTCGACCCGTCGTTCAAGCATTCGGAGGGCGAGATCGGCCTCTACCCGCTGCCTTCCAACATCACCTCGTGGAACGGTCCCGATGCACCGCGGCACGATGTGCAATCCGCGGTCGAGATCAATGCATTTCACTATTACCTGTATCTCGGCCACCTCAAGAACAAAGTGGTGAAGCAGCAGGACGGCATGGATCTGTACCGCGATCTCTTCGGCGATCACGGGGGCGGCGCGTCACCTATAACGGACGCCAACCTGCTGGCAGGTGTCGTGCACGGCTACTTCTTCGGGGGCAACTACGACGACGGCCGTGTTCCACTCAAGTCGCTGCTGGCGGGTTTCCAGGCAGGGCTGCCCCTGGAGAAGATCCTGGAGAAAACCGGCTACAAGCACGCCGGCAGCGCGATCCTGAGCAACCGCCGGAAGAACATCGAGGCGGCCCTGCACGATCACGACGAGGACGAGGGTGGCGGCGGGTAGCCGTCCGGCTCCCCGAGAGCGCCTCGTCAGTGGGCCGAATCGAGGCGGGAGGGCTCCGCGACGCCCCGATCCCCTCACGGCGGCGCGAGGATGGCGGCGATTGTCGCGCAGGCCGGGTGGGGGAGACCCCCCGGCACGTCCGGCCCCTCCGGCTGCCAGGACAGGACCTGCGGGCCCGTCCCCGGCCCGCCGGCCGACACCATCACGCTGCGAGCGGCCCGCCCACCGCCGTCCGAGACCATGGTGCGGACCTCGACCGATCGGCCGGAAGAGCGGGCGATGTGGGCGCGCAGGCCGTCCCCGGCCACGCTGCCGATAAGGGCGCGCATCGGGGTGACGTTCGGGTCGATGCCGCCCCCCGGGTTGTGGATCGTCAGCGCACCGCGCAGGCGATCGGCCTGCTCCCGCGTCATGGAGGGCAGCCGCTCGATCTCGTCGACGCTGGAGAAGGGCGCGTTGCGGGGGCCGTAGGCAAGGCCGCGCGCGGCGTACTGGCGCCGCTCCGCCCCGCCGTTGGGCTCGGGCGTGTCGTCGGGGTCGCGGTAATCCACCACCTCCGCCGCGAGCGTCGCCGCATCCGCATCCGCGATGCCGAGCACCCGGAAGGTCGTCTCCAGGAGGGCGCGCGGGGCGGCGTTGAGGTCGATCAGGCCGGCGTGATCCTGCACCGCCACCGCGACGCGGCGGTTGTCCGGCAGGGCGCAGGCCCAGACGGACCCGTTGGGCGGCAGCCCCAGGCCGGGCACGCCCCGCATCCGCTCCATCAGGAAGCCGGCCGCCACGAGGCGCGCGAGGCCGTCGGCCAAGCCCTGGAGGCGCAGCGCCCGGCCCTGGCTCTCGGCGACGTTCATGCGCGCCCGGTGCCGGTCCGTGGCGATCAGCGCCGCCGCCGAGACGACGATCATGATCGCCAGGACCGCCGGGAGGACGAAGCCGTCCTCCCGCGCGCGGGAGCGCCCGGACGCGCTCACGGGCCGGCGCCGAGCGGGATGAGGAGCGGCGGCCAGCGCCGCCGGTCCCCGTGCGGGAAGGCGAGCGTGATCTCGATCAGCGTCGGCGGGCGGTCCCGCCTGGTCCAGACCGGAGACCAGCGCGGCGGCTCGGCCACGCCGCCGCCGAGGTAGCGCAGGCTCAGGCCCGACGCGCCGCCCACCAGCACCTCCGGCGCGCCGCCGCCGCCGAGGCTGCGGCTCTCGACGAGATCGAGCGTGCCGTCCTCGCGGCGCAGCGCCCACACGGTCTGGCGCACGGCCCCGCCCAGCTCCGTGCCGCGATCGGCCAGGACCGTGCCGGCGAAGCGCTCCGGCTCGCCGACGAACGGGGGCCGGCGGCCGTCCGCATCCTGCCCGGCGAGCCGGCCGAGCGAGGCGCGCAGGTGGTCGCGGACGATGTCGAGGTCGGTGTCCGTGGCCAGCCGCCCGCCGAGCCGCGAGAGCAGCCCGGCCGTGCCGACCGCCTGAAGCAGCAGGAGCGAGATCAGCGACAGCAGGGCGAGCGCGACCAGCATCTCGACGAGCGAGAATCCGGCCTCGCGCCGCGCGGCCGGCGCGCCGCGGCCAGGGTCAGCCACGGAGAACCGCCGTCAGCACGGTCTCGTACACGACCGGACCGCGGACGCCCTCGCGGGTGAGGCGCACGTGCCAGACCGGCGAGCCATCGCGCCAGCCGAGGGCCGGAGCGATGTCGGACACGCTGAGCACCCAGGGCTGGCCGTCGGAGAAGCGGCCCGCCTCCTCGCCGGGGCGCAGCGTCCCGGCGGCGAAGCGCAGCCACACGATACCCTGCGCCTCGTCCGCCGCGCGCAGGGCGGACTCGACCCGCGCGCCCTGGCGGCCGAGGGAGGCGGACACCTCCAGGGCCGTGACGGTGCACAGGGCGACGATCGCGAAGGCGACCAGCATCTCCACCAGGGTGAAGCCGTCCTCGGCGCCCAGCGCGGCGCGGGAATTTGCCGGCGCGGTCACCGGGGCAGGTCCGCGACGCGGCCTGTGAGGCTGCTGACCGCGAGGGTCCGGCTGCCGCCGCGGCCGGTGAGGCGGATCGCGCCCCCGGTCGAGCTGCCGTCGGCGAGGAAGCGGATCTCGCCCGAGGCCGACCGGCTCGCCTCGCCGCGCAGCACCTCGACGGCGAGGTCGCCAACGGCGATCGGGGCCGCCCCGGGGCGGCCGCTCACGAAGACCGCGCCCCGCGGGTCGAAGGTCAGGCTCGCGGGGAGGCCGGTGCGGCGGGCCTGCGCGCGCAGGCGGATCAGCTCGCCCGACAGGGCGCTCGCCGCCGCATCGAGCCGGCGCCCGGGCAGCAGGACCCCTAGGGACGGCCCGGCGAGACCCGCCACGAGGCCGAACACCACCAGCACGACGAGCATCTCGACGAGGCTGAACCCCGCCGCGCCCGCTCGGCGGCGCCGATGACGGCCGGGCGTCACACCGTGCGCCAGTCCGGGACTCGGGACGGCGGGCCGCGCGAGATCGAGCCGGACCAGCATCGTCGGGCTGAAGCCGTGTTCCGGCATCATGTCGTGGGCACACGAGGTGTTTGCGTGACGTGACCGAAGGTCAGGCAGGACGCCTTAACATCCGGTCAAGATCACGCCGCGGCAGGCCCGCGCCCGCAGGGTCTCCGGGCGGGGAGCCGTGCCGGCGTCTCGCGGCGTCCGGACGCGGCCCCGCCGCGCCTGACGGTCGCCTCACGCCGCCAGGAAGCGCTGCAGCGCCGCCAGGGTCGCCTCCGGGTTTTCTTCCGGCAGGAAGTGGCCGCTCGCGATCGCCTCGCCGGTCGCCTGCGGGGCGAAGGTCTCGTGCCACGCCTGCAGGGCCGGGGCGAGGCCGCCGCGGCCGACGAAGCCGGTGCCGGGCAGGACGAGCGTCGGGCAGGCGAGGTGCTTGCCGGCCGCCAGATCCGCCTCGTCGGCGGCCCGGTCCGGTCCGGCGCCCGCCCGATAATCCTCGCAGGCCGCGTGGATGCGCTCGGGCACGTTCCAGCTCTGGCGGTAGAGGTCGAGGGCGGCGGGCGCGAAGGCGTCGAGGGTGCCGTCGCCGGTCCAAGTGCGCAGCAGGCCCTCGAAATAGGCGTCCGGATCGCGGCCGATCTCGGTCTCGGGCCGCGGCGCGGGCTCGGCGAGGTAAGGCCAGTGCGGGTAGAGGCGCGGATCGGCCTCGATGCGGCGCCACTGCACCACGGTCGGCAGGATGTCGAGGAGAGCGAGCCGCGCGACCCGCCCCGGCTCGTCGAGGGCGAGGCGGTAGCCGACGCGCGCGCCGCGGTCGTGGCCGATCACCGCGAAGTGGGCGTGGCCCAGCCGCTCCATCACGGCCACGGCCTCCTGGCCCATGCGGCGCTTGGAATAGCCCTCGTGGGCGGCGTCGCCCTCCGGCGCGGCCGACCAGCCGTAGCCCTTCAGATCGAGGCAGATCACCCGATGGGTCCGGGCCAGCGCGGGCGCGATCCGGTGCCAGCAGGCATGGGTCTGCGGAAAGCCGTGCAGCAGGAGCAGCGGCGGCGCCTCGGCCGTCCCGCCGCTGCGGGCGAAGAAGCGCCCGTCGGGCAGGTCGATCCAGTGGGACTCGAAACCGGGAAACAGGTCGGCGGGCATGGCGCGGGTCTCCGGAGCAGACCTGGCGGCATCTAGGGCCGGGTCAGCCGGCCGTCTCGCGCGCGACCGCCCGCCAGCCGATGTCGCGGCGGCAAAAGCCCTCCGGCCAGTCGATCCGGTCCAGGGCCGCGTAGGCGCGCGCCTGCGCCTGCCGCACGCCCGGCCCCTGCGCCGTCACGGCGAGCACCCGGCCGCCATCGGCGAGAAGGCGGTCGCCATCCCGGCGCGTCCCGGCCTGGAAGACCAGCGCGCCCGCCGCCTCGGCCGCGGCGAGGCCGCGGATCTCCGAGCCCTTGGCGACCGGCCCGGGATAGCCGGGCGCGGCCATCACCACGGTCAGCGCCGCCTCGGGCGACCAGGCCGGTGCGGCGCCCGCGAGGTCGCCCCGGCTCGCCGCCAGCAGCAGCGGCACGAGGTCGGAGGTCAGGCGCGGCATCAGCACCTGGCATTCCGGGTCGCCGAAGCGGACGTTGTACTCGATCAGCTTCGGTCCCTCGGCGGTGAGCATCAGCCCGGCATACAGGATGCCGCGGAAGGGCGTGGCGCGCGCGCGCATTCCGTCGAGAGTCGGGCGGATGATGCGCTCCATCACCTCCTGCTCCAGGGCGGGGGTGAGGACGGGGGCGGGGGAGTAGGCGCCCATGCCGCCGGTGTTGGGGCCGCGGTCGCCGTCATGGACGCGCTTGTGGTCCTGCGCGGTGCCGAAGGCCACCGCCTGCGTGCCGTCGCAGAGCGCGAAGAAGCTCGCCTCCTCGCCCGCCAAAAATTCCTCGATCACCACCTCGGCGCCGGCCGCTCCGAGATCGCCGCCGAGCAGGCTCTCGACCGCGGCCTCGGCCTCCGCCAGGGTCTCGGCCACCACGACGCCCTTGCCGGCCGCCAAGCCGTCCGCCTTGACGACGATCGGCGCGCCGCGCGCCCGCAGGTAGTCCAGCGCCGGTCCGGCCTCGCGGAAGCGCGCGAAGGCCGCAGTCGGGATTCCGAATTCGGCGCACAAGTCCTTGGTGAAGCCCTTCGAGCCTTCGAGCCGGGCCGCCGCCGCGCTCGGCCCGAAGGCCGGGATGCCGGCCTGCTCCAGCACATCGACCACCCCCGCCACGAGCGGCGCCTCCGGACCGACCACCACGAAGCCCACGCCCTCGCGGCGGCAGAACGCCACCACGCCTTCAGGATCCGCGATGGCGAGGTCCGGGCAATTGGTGCCGTGAGCCGCGGTGCCGGGGTTGCCGGGCGCGACGAGGAGGCGCCCGCAGGCCGGGCTCTGCGCCAGCTTCCAGGCCAGCGCGTGCTCGCGGCCGCCGGAGCCGATCAGCAGGATCGTGAGAGGGTTGGGCATGGCCGGTCCGTCAGAGCGTGGTCGCAGCCCGTGTAGAGGAAGGAGCGCGGGTTCCTCAACCGGGATGAGGGCCTCGCGTCTGATGCGCCGGCGCCACGAAGCCGGCCCGGTCAACAGGCGGGAGCGGTCCCGGCCTTCCGACTCGTCCCGCAGCCCGGTAGCCTTGTGGCATGCCCGCGCCGCTCCTCTCCGCCGCCCCGTCGCCCGCGAATGCGCCGGAATGGTCGGTCACCGACCTCGCCGCCGCCCTCAAGCGCACGCTGGAGGATGCGTTCGGACACGTGCGGCTGCGCGGCGAGATCTCGGGCTATCGCGGCCCGCACGGCTCGGGCCACGCCTATTTCTCGCTCAAGGACGGCGGGGCGAAGATCGACGCGGTGATCTGGAAGGGCACGCTCGGGCGGCTGCGCCACCGGCCCAAGGAGGGGCTGGAGGTGGTGGCGACCGGGCGCATCACCACCTTTCCGGGCAAATCCGCCTACCAGATCGTCATCGACGCGCTGGAGCCGGCCGGGGAGGGCGCCTGGATGGCGCTCCTGGAGGAGCGCCGCCGGCAGCTCGCCGCGGAGGGCCTGTTCGATGCCGCCCGCAAGCGCCCGCTGCCCTACCTGCCGCGGGTCGTCGGCGTCGTGACCTCGCCGACCGGCGCGGTGATCCGCGACATCCTCCACCGGCTGGAGGACCGCTTTCCCCGCCCGGTGCTTGTCTGGCCGGTGCGCGTGCAGGGCGAGGGCTCGGCCGAGGAGATCGCGGCCGCGATCCGCGGCTTCAACGCGCTGCCGCCCGACGGGCCGATCCCGCGGCCGGACGTGCTGATCGTCGCCCGCGGCGGCGGCTCGATCGAGGATCTGTGGAGCTTCAACGAGGAGATCGTGGTGCGGGCCGCCGCCGAGAGCGCGATCCCGCTCATTTCCGCGGTCGGCCACGAGACCGACGTGACGCTGATCGACCATGCCGCCGACCGGCGCGCGCCCACGCCGACGGGCGCGGCCGAGATGGCGGTGCCGGTGCGCCTCGACCTCCTGGCCGACCTCGACGACCTCGCGAGGCGCCACGCCGGGGCGCTCGCCCGGCTGATCGACCGCCGCCGCAGCGACCTGCGCGGGCTCGCCCGGGTGATCCCGAGCCCGGAGGCGCTGCTGGCGGTGAAGCGCCAGCGCCTCGACCTCGCGGAGGCGCGGCTGCGCCCGGCCCTGGCGGCGGCGGCGCGCGCCGCGCAGCGGCGGCTCGACCGCGTGCTGCAGGGACTGGTCCGCCACCCGCCGGCCCTGCGGCTCGCCCGCGCCCGCGAGCGGCTGGCGGGCATCGACCACCGGCCGCGCCACGCGCTCGAACGGGTGATCGCGGTGCGGGCCGAGCGGCTGAACGGGATCGCCCCGCGCCTCGACGCCGCCGTCGCGCGCGACGACGAGCGCCGCCGCGGGCATCTCGCCCGCATCGTCGCGCTGTTCGACAGCCTGAACTACCGGGCGGTGCTGTCGCGCGGCTACGCGCTGGTGCTCGACGTCGAGGGCCGGCCGGTCGCCGAGGCCGAGGCGGCCCGTGCCGCCGGCCACATCACCGTCGAGTTCGCGGACGGCAAGGTGGCGGCCACCGTCGAGGGCACGGCCCCCCGCCGGGCCGCCGCCAAGCGGGGCCCGGCGGCGCCGGCCCGGCAGGGTTCGCTGTTCGATTGAGGATCGGCGTCAGATCGACCGGACCGCGCCGCCGTCGACCCGGATCATGCTGCCGGTGACGTAGGAGGCCCGCTCCGAGGCGAGGAAGCAGGCGACGTCGGCGAATTCCTGCACCCGGCCGTAGCGGCGGGCGGGGATCGCGGCGCGCGCGGCCTCGGCGATTTCGGCGGGCGTCTTGCCCTGCGCCTTGGCGTTCGCCGCGTCGAGTTCCCCGGTGCGGTCGGTCTCGATCCGGCCCGGCAGGATCATGTTGACGGTGATCCCCTCGGCGGCGACCTCGGCCGACAGGGTCTTGGCCCAGCCCGCGAGCGAGGCGCGCAGCGCGTTCGACATCACGAGGTTCGGGATCGGCTGCTCCACGCCGCTCGACGCCACGATCACGATGCGGCCGAACCCGGCCTGCCGCATGCCCGGCAGCACCAGCCCGGCGAGCCGGATCACCGGCAGCACCATCGCGTCGAATTGCGGCGTCCAGGCCTCAGGCTTGACGCTGGTGGCGGTGCCGGCCGGCGGACCGCCGGTGTTGGCCACCAGGATGTCGACGCCGCCGAGATGATCCTGCGCGGCCGCCGCGATCGCCTCGACGCTGTCCTTGAGGTCGCCCGCCACCGCGAAGGCGCGGCCCTGGCCGCGCGCGTTGATCGCCGCCACCGCCGCGTCGAGCTTGTCGGCGCTGCGCGCGGCGAGGAGCACGTTCGCGCCCTCCGCCGCGAGACCCTCCGCGATGCCCCGGCCGAGGCCGCGGCTGGAGGAGAGGACGATGGCGCGCTTGCCCTTCAGGCCGAGATCCATGGGGTGTCTCCCTCAATCGTGTCGTTGCTTCGAGGTGGTGAGGTCAGGCGGCCTCGCCGGCCAGGGCGGTGAGCCACCGCTCGGCCTGCGCGCGCACGTTGTCGGGCGCCGTGCCGCCGTAGCTGGTGCGGCTCGCCACCGAGTTCTCGACGCCGAGGACGGCGTAGACCGCCTCCGTGATGCGCGGCTCCTCGGCCTGCATCTCGGGCAGCGTCAGGGCCTCCAGCCCGACGCCGCGCGCCGAGGCGAGGCCGACGAGGCGGCCGGTGACGTGGTGGGCGTCGCGGAAGGGCAGGCCGAGTTCGCGCACCAGCCAGTCGGCGAGGTCGGTGGCGGTGGCGTAGCCCGCTCCGGCCGCCACTTTGAGCACCGCCGGCACCGGCTCGAGATCGCGCACCATCCCGGCCATCGCGGCGAGGCAGAGCGAGAGGGTCTGGAGCGCGTCGAAGGTGCCCTCCTTGTCCTCCTGCATGTCCTTCGAATAGGCGAGCGGCAGCCCCTTCATGACGATGAGGAGGCCCGACAGCGCGCCGATCACCCGGCCGGCCTTGGCCCGCACCAGCTCGGCGGCGTCGGGGTTGCGCTTCTGCGGCATGATCGAGGAGCCGGTGGTGAAGCGGTCCGAGAGCCGCACGAACCCGAACTGGGCCGAGGTCCAGATCACGATTTCTTCGGCGAAGCGCGACAGATGCACCGCCGTGATCGCCGCCGCCGACAGGGCCTCCAGGGCGAAGTCGCGGTCGGCGACCGAATCGAGCGAGTTCGCGGTCGGCCGGTCGAAGCCCAGCGCCCGCGCGGTGTCGTGGCGGTCGATCGGGAAGGAGGTGCCGGCGAGCGCCGCGGCGCCGAGCGGGCATTCGTTCAGGCGCGCCCTCGCGTCGCGGAAGCGCCCGCGGTCGCGGCCCAGCATCTCCACGTAGGCCAGCAGGTGGTGCCCGAAGGTGACCGGCTGGGCCGATTGCAGGTGGGTGAAGCCCGGCATCACCGTGCCGGCGTGGCGCAACGCCGCCTCGGCCAGCGCCCGCTGCAGGTCGGCGGCCTGCGCGTCGAGGGCGTCGAGCGTGTCGCGCACCCACAGCCGCATGTCGGTGGCCACTTGGTCGTTGCGCGAGCGCGCGGTGTGCAGCCGCCCGGCCGCCGGGCCGACGACCTCGCGCAGCCGGCTCTCCACGTTCATGTGGATGTCCTCGAGGGAGCGCGCGAACGTGAAGCGGCCGGCCTCGATTTCCGCCTGAACCGTCTTGAGCCCGGCCTCGATCGCCGCCACATCGGCCGGCGGCAGGATCCCCGTCCGTCCCAGCATCGCCACGTGGGCGAGCGAGCCCCGGATGTCCTGGGGGGCGAGGCGCTTGTCGAAGCCGATGGAGGCGTTGATCTCCTCCATGATCTCGGCGGGGCCGCTCGCGAAGCGCCCGCCCCACATCCGGTTGCTCATGTCCGCACCTCGTCTCACGCCCACGCCCGCCCGCCTCGCCGCCGGGGGCGTGGCCCTCGCCGCTGCGCTCGCGCTCGGGGCCGCCCTATACGCCGCGGGCCGCGAGGGCACCAGCGGCACCTGCGCGGCGGCGGCCGCGACGGCGGCCCGCGTCGCGCCGCTCGCCCGCGGCGAGGTGGCGGCCCTGCAGGTCGATCCGGCGCCCAAGCCCGCGCCGGCCATCGCCTTCACGGGGCCGGACGGCCAGCCGCGCACCCTTGCCGACCTCAAGGGGCGCACGGTCCTGCTCAACCTGTGGGCGACATGGTGCGCCCCCTGCAAGGCCGAGATGCCGGCCCTCGACCGGCTCCAGGGTGAACTCGGCGGCGACGCCTTCGAGGTCGTCGCCCTGAACGTCGATACCCGCAACCTCGACCGGCCGCCGGCCTGGATGAAGGAGAACGGGATCGCGCGCCTCGCCTACTACTCCGACCCGGCCGGCCGCGTGCTGCCGGTGCTGCAGAAGAGCGGCGAGGTGGTGGGCCTGCCCACCACCCTCCTGATCGATCCCGCGGGCTGCGAAGTCGGCGTGATGAAGGGCCCGGCCGAGTGGTCGAGCACGGACGCGCTGGCGCTGGTGCGCGCGGCGCTGGGGCGCAAGCCGGCGACCTGAGGGCCGCGCACGGCCGCGTTGAACCAGCTCACGTTTCCTGGCAGGGGGCAGGGCATGACCGTCTCCCCGCCGACCCGCCGCCGGCCGCGCCCGCTCTCCGCGCTGCGCAGCCTCCTGTCGAGCAGCGCCGGCGGCGGCGTGGTGCTGATGGGGAGCGCCGTGCTCGCGCTGATCGTGGCGAACGGGCCGCTCGGCGGCCTCTACGCTCACGCGCTGCACGCGCAGATCGGGCCGCTGAGCCTGCTGCACTGGATCAACGACGCCCTGATGGCGGTGTTCTTCCTGCTGGTGGGGCTGGAGATCAAGCGCGAGATCCTCGACGGGAACCTGCGCACGTGGCCGGACCGGATGCTGCCGGGGATCGCGGCGCTGGGCGGCATGATCGCGCCGGCCCTCGTCTACGCGGCGGTGAACTGGCACACGCCCGAGACCCTGCGGGGCTGGGCGATCCCGGCCGCGACCGACATCGCCTTCGCGCTCGGCGTGCTGGCGCTCGTGGGGCGGAGCGTGCCGGTGTCGCTCAAGGTCTTTCTGACGGCGCTCGCGATCCTCGACGACCTCGGCGCGGTGGTGATCATCGCGGTGTTCTACACGGCCGACCTGTCGATGCCGATGCTCGGCCTCGCCGCCGCCGTGCTCGCCATGCTGGTCACGCTCAACAGGGTCGGCCTGCGGCGGCTCGGCCCCTACCTCATCCTCGGCTTCGTGCTGTGGCTGCTCGTGCTGCGATCCGGCCTGCACGCCACGATCGCGGGCGTGCTGCTCGCGCTCACGATCCCGCTGCGCCCGAGCCCCGGGCGGCCGGACGACACGGCATCGCCCCTGCACGCGCTGGAGCACGCGCTCCAGCCCTGGGTCGCCTACGCCATCGTGCCGGTCTTCGGCTTCGCCAATGCGGGCGTGGCGCTGAGCGGGCTCGGGCTGAAGGACCTCTTCGCCCCGGTCACGCTCGGCGTCGCGGCGGGCCTGTTCGTCGGCAAGCAGATCGGCGTCTTCGGCGGCATCTGGCTGGCCGTGCGGACAGGGCTCGCGCAGAAACCCGCGGGCGCCACGTGGCAGCACGTCTACGGGGTGGCGCTCCTCTGCGGCATCGGCTTCACCATGAGCCTGTTCATCGGGGCGCTCGCCTTCGCGGGTCAGCCGGCGCTGGAGGCCGAGACCAAGCTCGGCGTGCTGGCGGGCTCGCTGCTCTCGACGCTGGTCGGCGCGCTGGTGCTGTCCTCCGCGGCCCGCAAGGTGCCGGCCCCGGCCTGAGATCAGCCGAGGCGCCGCGGCCCGTGCGGCGTGTCGATCTCGATCGCGAGATGCGGTGCGCCCGTCTCCACCACCACCCGCCGGTCCGCATCGAGCAGCGCCGCGATGGAGGCCCGGATCCGCTCGGCCTGCGGATGCACCACAGTGAGGCGGCGCAAGCCGCAGCCGGCATCGGCCATGCGGGAGGCCGGGTGCGGTCCCTCCGGCCACGCGATCAAGGCCGGGAAAAGCCCGTCCAGCGCCATGCCGCCGTCCTCCGGCACCGTCAGCCGCCACGCGAGGGCGCCGCGGCTGACGCGCACGAAGGGGCCGATGGCCAGCGGCAGCGCCGCCCGCGCCACCTCGGCGTCGCCCTCCGCGCGCACCACCCAGGTCCAGGGCCGCGGCACGACGAGGCGCGCCGCCGTGCCGGGATCATCGAGCGCGAACCAGCGCGGGCGCCCCGGCGGGGGCGCCTCCGGGTCGATCGCGATCACTTCGAGGAAGAGGTCGGGGCCGAGGCGCAGCAGGCGGTTGTGGGTGCCCATCTCGCGGTGCTGCCCGCCCGGCCCGAAAGCGACGCCGAGCGCCTTTTCGGCCCAGGCCACCCCCGCGTCGAGGGAGTGCGCGGCGATCGCGACGTGATCGAGCACCAAGCGCGGCGAGCTCATCGGGAGAACCGCTCGGCCCGCCCGTGCGGCGCGTCGTATTCGAGGATCGGCCCCAGCGGCACGATCCCGGTCGGGTTGATGGTCGGATGGCTCTCGTAATAGTGCCGCTTGATGTGCGTGAGGTTCACGGTCGGCGCGATGCCGGGGTGCTGGTAGAGGTCGCGCAGGTAGGGCCCGAGATTCGGATAATCGGCGATCCGGCGCAGGTTGCACTTGAAGTGCCCGACATAGACCGGATCGAAACGCACCAGCGTGGTGAACAGGCGGATGTCGGCCTCGGTGAGCCGCGCGCCCAGGAGGTAGCGACCGCGGTCGAGGCGCGCGTCGAGGTCATCGAGTTCGGCAAAAAGCGCCGTGACCGCCTCCGCGTAGGCGTCCTGCGCGGTGGCGAAGCCCGCCTTGTAGACGCCGTTATTGACCCGGTCGTAGACCCGCGCGTTGAGGGCGTCGATCTCCGCCAGGAGGTCGTCCGGGCAAAGATCCGGCCCCGTCGCGCCCACGCCCGCGAAGGCGCGGTCGAGCATCCGGATGATCTCGGCCGATTCGTTCGACACGATCGTGCCGCGGCTCTTGTCCCACAGCACCGGCACGGTGACGCGGCCGGTATAGGCCGGGTCGGCCTTGCGGTAGACCTCGTAGAGGCGCGTGCAGCCGTTGATGGTGTCGGGGCCGGCGCCCGGCGTGTCGCCGAACACCCAGCCCTCCCGGCCCATATGCGGATCGACCACCGTGACGCCCACGGCCTCCTCCAGCCCCTTGAGGGCGCGCACGATCAGGGTGCGGTGCGCCCACGGACAGGCGAGCGAGACGTAGAGATGGTAGCGCCCGGCCTCGGCCCGGAAGCCGCCCTCGCCGGTGGGGCCGGGCGCGCCGTCCGCCGTCACCCAGTGGCGGAAGGCGGACTCCTTGCGCACGAAGCGCCCGCCGCTCTCCTTGGTGTCGTACCAGCGGTCCTGCCACACGCCCTCGACGAGCAGCCCCATCGGTTCCTCCTCGCGCAGCGTCGTCACGCCAGAGCCATGGCGCAGAAGTGGGGCGCGGCCCGCCACAGGGAAGGTCGCGGTCAGATGCGCGCGTCGGTCGTCCGCGGCGCGGAAAGCCGCGCCCGCGCGTAGGCGTCGAGGTCGAACCGGTCGTCCGGCAGCCGCGCGAGGAAGCGCTCCGCCATCTCGACCAGCAGGAGATGCGGGCGCACCCGGGCGACGTAGCCCCAGTCGAGGCTCGACGACCAGACGAAGTGCACCTCGCGAAAGCTCTCGGCGAGGAGGCCGGTGAGGAAGAACGTGTCGAAATGCGCGCAGGAATCGCCGAACAGCACCAGGGTGCGCGGGTCCGCGGCCGGGCTCTCGTTGCGGTAGACCACGTTCGCCCCGACGTGGAGGTCCATCAGCCGGCCTTCCGCCTCGTAGGTCTCCACGAGGGCGTTCGCCTTCACCCGGGCGGCGTCCCGGCGGAATTCGTAGAAGCGCACGCGCTCGCGGGGCGGGGGATCGAGCTTCATGCCCAGGTCGAGCACCGATTCATGCGCGGCCGAGGGGCGCCCGGCGAGGTCCGGCGGCGGCACGGCACCGAGCGCCCGCATGACGGCGTGGAAGCACAGCAGGCAGCCCTCCGCGCTCCAGTGGGTGTCGGTGCGCCGGTAGAGCGGCGGATCGGCCTCGCGCGCCGCCCGCAGCGGCCCGACGAGGTCGATCCAGGCCCCCGCGGCGGGCGAGCGGGCCATCAGGGCGCCGAGGCGCCGGGCGGGGGCGCGGCCCGGGTCGACGCGCAGGCCATCGAGCTTGTCCTCGTAGATGCTCAGCTTCTCGGGCACGACGACGTGCAGGTGGCGGATGCCGAGCAGCGCCGCCCGGGCGGTGCGCCGCTCGATCAGCCGTCGCCAGCGCCGCAGGCGCCACGCCCCGCCGAGCGAGGGGCGGTACTGCCGGAGCACCTGGTTGGTGCCCCCGGTGAGAAAAAGCCATCCGTCGCGCCCGACATGGACGATCCCGCCGTCACTCTTGGTCATGGGGGGCGTGTAGCGGCCCCCCGGCCGGCTGAACAGCGTGGCCGGATGGACAAGCGCGCCGCCCGCTCCATCTCGCAGCGACGATGACCGATCCCCTGATCCTCACCCTGGCGATGGACGAAGCCGCCTTCGCGCGCTTCGACGCCGAGCGCCGCGCGCATTTCCCGCCCGCGCTGAACCGGATCCCGGCCCACGCCACCCTGTTTCACCACCTGCCGGGGGAGGAGGAGCGCGGGATCGTCGAGACCATCGCGGCGCTCGCGCGCACCGAGAGCCCTCCCGAGGTCGCCGTCACGGGCCTGCACTTCACCGGGCGCGGCGTCGCCTACGTCCTCGACGCACTCGCTCTGGCGATCCTGCGCGGGCGGCTGGCGCAGGCCTTCGCGCCCTGGCTCACGGCCCAGGACCGCCAGGGCTTCCGCCCGCACGTGACGATCCAGAACAAGGTGGCGCCCGAGACCGCGCGGGCGCTGCAGGCCCGGCTCCAGGATGCCTTCGTGCCCTTCCGCTTCGCCGCCACGGGCCTGCTGCTCTGGCGCTACCTCGGCGGACCCTGGGAGGCCCGGGGGCGTTTCGCGTTCTCAGGGACCGCACCCGCATGAACCGGCTCGTCCGTCTCCCCCTTCCATCCCAGGCCACCGCCCTGTGGCGGCGCCTGCGGCTGAACGAACTCGGCCCGCTCGTCTCGCTGGCGGCCGTCAGCCTGTTCGGGTTCGGCTTCTTCTCGCTCGCGGGCCAGGTCGCCGAGGGAGACACCAAGGGGCTGGACGAGAAACTGCTGCTGGCCCTGCGCCGCCCGGGCGACCTCGCCCAGCCGATCGGCCCGTCCTGGCTGCCCGAGACCATGCGGGACATCACGGCCTTCGGCAGCGTGTTCGGCATCGTCTACGTCACCGCCTGCGTGGTGCTCTACCTCGTGCTGACGGCGCGCAGGAGGGCGGCCCTGTTCGTGATCGTTGCGGTGGGCGGCGGCGAGATTCTCTCCACCGTGCTCAAGCTGTTCTACCGGCGCCCGCGGCCCGACCTCGTGCCGCACGGCATGGAGACCTTCACGGCGAGTTTCCCGAGCGGCCACGCCATGCTCTCGGCCATCGCCTACCTGACGATGGCGATCCTGCTCGCACGCATCTCGCGCGGGCGGCGCGTCAAGGCCTTCGTGATGACCCTCGGCGTGGTCACGACGCTCCTCGTCGGGATCAGCCGGATCTATCTCGGCGTGCACTGGCCGAGCGACGTGCTGGCCGGCTGGTGCGTCGGCGCGGCCTGGGCGTCCCTGTGCTGGTTCGTCGCCCTGCAGCTCCAGCGCAGCCACGTGGTCGAAGCGCCCGACCCGCCGCCGCCCGCCTGAGAGCCCGGTGCCAAGAGCCCGGTGCCAAGAGCCCGGAACCTTGCCGAACCGCGCCGCCTCTTCTAGCGAGGAGGCACGAAATCGGGAGGATCGACGGTGGCCTACGAGAACATCCGGGTGGAGACGCGGGGGCGGGTCGCGCTCATCACCCTGCACCGGCCCGCGCAGCTCAACGCGCTCTGCAACGCCCTGATCGCCGAACTCAACGCGGCGCTCGACGGGTTCGACCGCGACGAGGGCATCGGCTGCATCGTCATCACCGGGTCGGACAAGGCCTTCGCGGCGGGCGCGGACATCGCCGAGATGCGCGACCGCACCCATCCGGAATTCTACATGGCCGATCCGTTCGGCGAGTGGGACAGGGTCGGGCGCCGCCGCAAGCCGATCATCGCCGCGGTGGCCGGCTACGCGCTCGGCGGGGGCTGCGAGCTCGCCATGATGTGCGACTTCATCCTGGCCGCCGACACCGCGAAGTTCGGCCAGCCCGAGATCAAGCTCGGGGTGATCCCGGGCGCGGGCGGGACGCAGCGCCTCACCCGCGCGGTCGGCAAGGCGAAGGCGATGGAGCTGTGCCTCACCGGCCGGATGATGGACGCGGCCGAGGCGGAGCGCGCCGGCCTCGTCGCCCGGGTGGTGCCGGCGGCCGACCTCCTCGACGAGGCCTGGAAGTCCGCCGAGACCATCGCCACGATGTCGCTGCCCGTGGTGATGGTGGCCAAGGAATGCGTGGACCGCGCCTTCGAGACCACGCTCGACGAGGGCGTGCGCTTCGAGCGCCGGGTCTTCTACGGGCTCTTCGCCACCGCCGACCAGAAGGAGGGCATGTCCGCCTTCCTGGACAAGCGCAAGCCGCGCTTCGAGCACCGCTGATGAGCGTCACCTTCGCGGATGTCGAGGCGGCGGCCGGGCGGCTGCGCGGCGCGGTCCACCGCACGCCGGTGCTCACCTCCCGCACGGCCGACGCCCTCACGGGCGCGCGCCTGTTCTTCAAGGTGGAGGCGCTGCAGCGCGGCGGGGCCTTCAAGTTCCGGGGCGCCTACAACGCCATCGCGGCCCTGGGGGAGGCGGAGCGCCGCCGCGGCGTGATCGCCTTCTCGTCGGGCAACCACGCCCAGGCCATCGCCTATGCGGGCGCGCTCCAGGGCGCGCCGACCGTGATCGTGATGCCGCACGACGCGCCCGCCATCAAGGTCGCGGCGACGCGCGGCTACGGCGCCGAGATCGTCCCTTACGACCGCTACACCGAAGACCGCGAGGCGGTGAGCCGCGGCCTCGCGGAGGCCCGCGGCCTCACGCTGATCCCGCCCTACGACCACCCGGACGTGATCGCCGGCCAGGGCACCGCCGTGATGGAACTGATCGAGGAGACCGGGCCGCTCGACGTGATCCTGGTCTGCCTCGGCGGGGGAGGGCTGCTGGCCGGCTCGCTGCTCGCCGCGCGCGCCCTCTCGCCGGATGCGGCGGTCTACGGCGTCGAGCCGGAGGCGGGCAACGACGGGCAGATGTCGCTCGCCAAGGGCGAGGTCGTGCGCATCCCGGTCCCGGTCTCGATCGCCGACGGGGCGCTCACCACCCATCTCGGCGAGCACACCTTCCCGATCATCCGCCGCGAGGCGGCCGGCATCGTCACGGCGAGCGACGCGCAGCTCGTGGCGGCGATGCGCTTCTTCATCGAGCGCATGAAGCTGGTGATCGAGCCGACCGGATGCCTCGCCGCCGCGGCCGCCTTCGCGGGCGCGGTGCCGGTGGTCGGCCGGCGCGTCGGCATCATCCTGTCGGGCGGCAACGTCGACCCGGCCGCGCTCGCCCGCCACCTCGCCGGCTGAGCCCCGCCGCTCGATCGAAGCGGGAGGAGCGACGGGCCGGCCGTGTCGATGCCGCGGCCATCCTGGCTCAGAACACCTGCGAAAAGATCACGTAGAGCGTGCCGGACAGGAGCATCGCCACCGGCAGGGTCAGCACCCAGGCCATGGCCAGGTTGCGCAGGGTCGCGAGCTGCAGGCCGGATCGGTTGGCGGCCATGGTGCCGGCCACGCCCGACGACAGCACGTGCGTGGTCGAGACCGGGAGGCCGAACATGTCGGCCGCGCCGATCGTGCCGGCCGCGACCAGTTCCGCCGAGGCCCCCTGCGCGTAGGTCAGGTGGGTCTTGCCGATCTTCTCCCCGACCGTGATCACGATGCGCTTCCAGCCCACCATGGTGCCGAGGCCGAGGGCGATCGCCACCGCGACCTTGACCCAGGTCGGGATGAAGCGCGTCGCCTCGTCGAGGCTCTTCTTGTAGGCGTTGAGCGTGCCGATCTCGGCCGAGGAGAGTTCGCTCTCCTTGTCCTTCATCAGGAAGCGGACGGCCTCGGAGGCGAGGTACATGTCGTTGCGGGTGTTGCCGACAGCCTCGGCCGGCACCTTCGCCAGGGTGCCGTACCGGTCGACCTCCTCGCCGATCTGCTTGATCAGGACCGAGAGCGACGGGTAGGTGCCGCCCTCGATCTTGTGCGCGGCGACATAGGCCGTCACCGCCGGGCGCGGATCGCCGATGATGCTGTAGCCCGCCGCCTTCCGGGCCACGACCTCCGAGGCCGCCTGCGAGGTCAGCCTGAACTGCGCCACCGCGGAATCCGGCAGGGCGCGGTTGAGGGCGTAGGCGGTCGGCACGGTGCCGATCAGGATCAGCATGATCAGGCCCATGCCCTTCTGCCCGTCGTTCGAGCCGTGCGCGAAGGAGACGCCGGTGCAGGTCGCGATCAGGATGCCGCGGATCCACCACGGCGGCGGCTCCTTGCCCTTGGGCTCGGCGTAGAGCGCGGGATTGCGCACCACGAATCGCAGCACGAGCAGCAGGGCGCCGGCCGCCATGAAGCCGAAGACCGGCGAGAGCAGCAGGGACCAGCCGATCTCGGTGGCCTTCGTCCAGTCGACGCCCGACGTGCCCGAGCGGCCGTGAATCACGGCATTCGCCACGCCGACGCCGATGATCGAGCCGATCAGGGTGTGCGACGAGGAGGCCGGCAGGCCGAAGTACCACGTGCCGAGATTCCAGATGATGGCGGCGATCAGCAGGGCGAAGACCATGGCGAAGCCCGCGCCCGACCCGACCTGCAGGATCAGCTCGACCGGCAGCAGGCTCACGATGCCGAAGGCGACGGCCCCCGAGGACAGGAGCACGCCGAGGAAGTTGAAGAAGCCGGACCAGACGACCGCGACGTTGGCGGGCAGGGAGTGCGTGTAGATGACGGTCGCGACGGCGTTGGCCGTGTCGTGGAAACCGTTCACGAACTCGAAACCGAGCGCGATGATGAGCGCGACGAAGAGGAGGATGTAGGGCAGGTACGTGGTGGTCCGCACGCCGGTGGCACCGACGTCGAGGTAGATGCTGTAGGCGACGTAGGCGAGGGCGGCTGCGATCGCGCCCGTGAAGAGGACGGCCGCGAGGATCGAGCGGTTGCCGTCGAGATTGGGGCGACTGTGGTGCGGCCCTAGCGCCGCCTGATCTTGGCTCGGAGCGTAACCGCCGATTGCTGACCCTGCCATGCCGACCTCTCCGACGGTATGTGTGCGGCCGTGTCTTGCCGGAGACTTCCTGAGCACGGGTTCGGCGAAATTTTTGTGACGGTCGGGGATTAAAAGGGGGTCTCGCGCGTGAATCCGTGCCGAAGGCCCCTAGGACGGCAACCAGATCGCCATGCGATGAGAGCTGGGATCACGCGGAGGCGGGATCACTCCGGCCAATCGAGGGTGAGCACGGACACGACGGGCTTCACTGCCCGGATTCCGGGAGCCGCCGAACCGAACTGCTTGTCACCCGAGACCTTGGCGACGTCCCGGTCCCTGGCCTTCGGGTCGGGGTTGAAGCGGACGGTGACGAAGCACCCGCCCGGCATGGCGTCGAGCCTGCCGCCCTTCCATCCCGACGCGTAGCCGCCCATGTCCCAGCCGAAGCCGGTGAGCGTGAAGGGGCGCTCGTTGGCCTCCTCCACCTCGGCGACGCTGGCCCGCAGCCCGATCGTCGGGCGAGCAGTTCCCGGACCGCGCACCAGCCACTCCGACCTGCCCTTCACGGCGAACGAGGAGGGCCGCCTGCGCTTGTCCGCGTCGTGCCAGTAGACCTCCAGCCGCCGTGCCGGATCCTTCGGGTAGAGGACGGTGCCGCGCTCGGTAGACCCCTCGGCGCCGTCGAGAACGGCGCTCACGACGTTCTCGCGCCCGAAGCGCTTCACGAGGGCCGCCTCGTCCATGCTCTTGGGGAACGCAGCGCAATCCAAGATCAGCGACGGCTGAGCGGGCGCCTGGGCCAGGGCCGGCTGGCCTGCCGCGATCACCAGCGCGACGGCGACAAATCCGCTTCTCATGTCAGGTCACCCGGATCCTGCGGTTCTCGACGGCGCAGCATGGCGGCCCGACTGCAGCCGCACGGACGCACCCCGTCGGTCGATTCCGCCGGAATCCAAGGACGCCTATTGATCATCGGGACGGGGGGCCGCGATGGCGCTAAGCCCTTGAGGGAAATGGCGCGCCAGCTCGAATAACACTGCGAACACCCATGTTGCTGAGATTCACGGTAATTTTACATGATGAGCTACCGGTCGCAAGGAAGAGTAAGCACGGGCCTGCCTGAGGAGCCCGCTTCTCCCAAGCGCAGCTATCCGCAACTCCAACGTGCGCCCTTTGCTGATGATCTGAGGCCCGCGTCATCCACCCGCTCCTGTCTTTGAGAATCTTTGGATGACAGCAGCTTTGTTGCACGCGACCGGGACGCACTCTACGACGGCGCTGCGAACGTTCACTGCCTCCTGCTTGTTGGCGTGAGGCGTCTCCTCAGCCCATCCCACCGCTGAACGGAGGTAGGTGATGGCGGGCGGATCCGGAGCCTAACGCATTGTCGACGAAGCGGTTGTCCGGAAAACGTCCGCAAGCTGACATTCCTCACATGCACCGAAAACTGCTGGAAGAAGACAGGAGGTCGCTCTCGCCTTGCTCCGCTGTGCGCCGTTTCCAAACCTTCGATGGTGACCGCCGGAATGGCCGCTCTGTGCATGAAATCAGACCTTCCACGGGCCGCGTAGGGCACAGCTCTGACCCCAGGCTGAGATCGCAAGGCAATGCTCGGAGCAGCGGGTGCGGGTCAGCATGCTGTGGGCCCCAGGGAAAAATCGGCAAGCGCCGGATAATGGCGGCGGGAGGGCGCAGAGACGCCAGCGGCAGCGGCATTGATCCGGCGCTTGCCGATTGACGTGCGTGAACCTATCCCCGTGAGGAACGTTGTGCCGATCGGTAGGGGGTTGCCGTTATGACGTGCCGGAGCTTGGTATGCCAGCCTTTTCAAACCGCTCCCATATCTTTGCAGGCTTTGTAGTTGCTTCAATCTCCGTATTACCGCTTCAGGCGAGCGCACAAGGCTCCGACAGGGAGCGCTCTGCTTGCATGTCGGATGCGATGATGCTGTGCTCAAGTTACGTGCCTGATGCAGGCCGGATTGAGAGTTGTCTTAGAAGGAATTACGGGCGGATCAGCCCGCAATGTCAACTCGTTCTTGGTCCGAGCGACGCTGATCCTGAACCAACCTCAACCGGGTCAATCCGCAGTCGGCATGTCAGCCGCCGGGCGAACTGAGGAGACGGCTCATTCCGCTGGCCCTTCCAGCTTGCCAAAAGAGACCTTATTGGACGGACTCTCAGGCCGCCTGCGCAAGGACCCTCCACTGCTCGTCCTGCCGCAGGGTTTGTACACAAGATGTCCGTGCTCGGGCACCTCGTGGCTGCTGAGACCGCAGGGGCCGGACGTCAGCACCAGCCGGACATGGGATCGGAGGACGGCCGCATGCTGTCCACGAGCAGCGACCAAGTGAAGCTGTCGCAATGGGTCGGAGTCTATGAGCAGGGTCCGCGGACGAATCTGATTCCATGAGTGCGTCGCCAACAACGTGGAGCGCACGGCCGGCGACTTGGTGAGGGCGAGTTCGCCGACGCCGCGCAGCATGGAAAGGGGATTCAACCAAGTGCGCGGGGGTGATCCTGTTGCCGCGAAGCGAGCCCGCGAGAAGGCGTGGGCGGGCAAGCTCGCTTCGGCCGGCACGGACATGGCTAAGCGTCATCGCACCGAATGGGACATGCTCACGAAGCGCTACCGGGACCGGAAAGCCGACATCGAAGCCCAGCGGAAGGCGGCCGGGTATCGCGTCTATCCGCAGATCAAGGAGCAGCTTCGGCCGCAGGGGAAGCAGGAGAGCGATCGCCGGTCGCGGAGCTTCGACACGATCTGCCGCAAGGCCGGCGTGCGACAGAAGGCCGACGCAACGCCGGAAGAGTGGGCGGAAAGCCGGCAGCGACGCGAGAACTTCCAGGCGGCGAGCCAGGACCTGCCCATTCGGCAGAGCAGGGGTCGGCGGCGGACGCGGATCCGTAAAGGCAAGTAGGCCGGCAACGATTCACGTCCGCTCGCGTCACGCGTACCATGCCGGCGGTGATCAAGCGGCGGGGCGATTATGAGCGATTATGCGGAGCGGGTCCGCCGCTACAATATCGAGGTAGCGCAGGCTGCAGCCGTGTTGGAGAAGCGGCTTGCCGCAGGCGGCGACTTCGAACGCGAGCTTGCGCGGTTCGAACTCGAAGCGCAGCTCATGCGAGAGCGGCACAACCTCTTTCTGTGGGATGGTCCGACGACCGCCAGAGGCTACCGACATCCGAGCTGGCCCGTGCAATGAAGATCGTGCCCACCCTAGTGGCTTGTCTGCGCTGATTTGATGATTTGCGCGTTGATGGGGAGCGATGCCGGGAGGCGCGCGATG
>NZ_JBKIBX010000044.1:0-51882 GCF_046557895.1 Methylobacterium oryzisoli
AGGCCGCAGGCCAGCACAGACGTGCGTCACGACCAACTCACGTTCGAGTCAACGCTAAAGCGCGGCGGTATGACAGCATTCTTCACGGTCAAGCTGCGGCTTGATCCTGCGCCGTCCAGTCGGCAGAGTGCCGGCCGGCATCGATCCTCACACCGGCCGCGGACGAATCGGCTCACCGCGCCGCCGAACCAGCGAGACCTGCGACGCGATGGCGGCGAGTGCTGCGTCCCCTCCCCTGACCTCGCCGCGGATCTTCCTCGTCCGCATGGCGCTCTTCCTGATCCTGTCGGGCTTCCTGGCCTTCGTCCTCTATCGGCAGATCGTCCCGGCCTTCATGGCCAATCCGGGCCTCAACGGCCTGATCCTCGGCATCCTGTTCATCGCAATCCTGCTCGCCTTCGGGCAGGTGCAGCGCCTCTTCCGAGAAATCCGCTTCGTCAACCGCACGGTGGCGGGCGAGACGAATCCGGGCACGCCGCGCGTCCTCTCCGCCCTGGCGCCGGCCCTGCGTGAGACCGGCGCGGGCGGCGGGGTGGCGCCGTCGAGCTTCCGGCCGCTTCTCGACACGGTGGCCTCGCGGCTCGACGAGGGCCGGGAGGCCCTGCGCTACATCGCCGGCATCCTGATCCTGCTCGGCCTGCTCGGCACGTTCTGGGGCCTCATCGACACGCTCTCGGCCGTGGGCAACGTCATCCGCTCCATGCGGGCCGGCGGCGGCGACGCGGCGGTGATGTTCGATGAATTGAAGAGCGGCCTCGCCGTGCCCCTTTCAGGGATCGGGCTCGCCTTCTCGGCCTCGCTGTTCGGCCTCGCCGGCTCGCTGATCATCGGCTTCCTCGACCTCCAGGCGGGGCAGGCCCACACGCGCTTCGTCAACGAGCTGGAGGATTGGCTGGTGGCGCGGGCCGGGCCGGAGGCCGCGACCGCCGCGCTGCCGGTGGGCCGGACCTCGGAGGCCTCCCTGCGCGACCTCGCGGAGGCGGTGACGCGCCTCTCCAGCCTCGTCGGCGACAGCACCGGCAACAGCCGCGCCAGCACCCAGGCGATGGCCAATCTCGCCGAGGGCATCCAGGGCCTCGTGCAGCACATGCGCGCCGAGCAGCAGATGATCCGCGACTGGGTGGAGGCCCAGGCGAACCGCGAGCGCGAGCTGAAGCAGGTGCTCGACCGGCTGGGCCGGGAGCGGGTGGAATGAGGCCGCGGCGCCGGGGTGACGCCTGATGGCCGGCCGGGCCCTGCGGCGCGACCGCACCCTCAACGTCTGGCCGGGCTACGTCGACGCGCTCACCACCCTGCTGCTCTCGGTGGTGTTCCTGCTCACCATCTTCGTCACCGGGCAGTTCTTCCTCTCGCAGGAGATTTCCGGCCGCGACACGGTGCTGGACCGCCTCAACCGGCAGATCTCGGAGCTGAATGACCTCCTCGCCCTCGAACGCTCGGGGCGGCGCACCCTGGAGGAGACGGCCGCGGCGCTGCGCTCGAACCTGCAATCCTCGGAGGTCGAGCGGCGGCGCCTGCAGGACGTGCTGGCGACCGACCAGGGCGCGCAGGGCAAGGCGAGCGAACTCGGCCGCCAGCTCGAAGCCGAGAAGGGCGCCACCAACCGGGCTCTGAGCCAGGTCGAACTCCTGAGCCAGCAGATCTCGGCGATGCGCCAGCAGCTCGCCGCCCTGGAGGATGCGCTCGCCGCCTCCGAGACCCGCGACCGCGAGAGCCAGGCCCGCATCGCCGATCTCGGCAGCCGGCTCAACGTCGCGCTCGCCCAGCGCGTGCAGGAACTGGCGCGCTACCGCTCCGACTTTTTCGGCCGCCTGCGCCAGATCCTCGGCAACCGCACGGACATCCGCATCGTCGGCGACCGCTTCGTGCTGCAATCCGAGGTGCTCTTCGCCGCCGGACAGGCGACGCTGCGCCCCGAGGCGGGCCCGGAGCTCGACCGCATCGCCGCCGCGATCGTCGAACTCAACCGGCAGATCCCCTCCGACATCCCCTGGGTGCTGCGGGTGGACGGCCACACCGATGCCCGGCCGATCAACTCGGCCGCCTTCCCGTCGAACTGGGCGCTCTCGGCGGCCCGCGCCATCGCGGTCGTGCAGTACATGGTCGGCCGCGGCATCCCGCCCCAGCGCCTGCTCGCCGGCGCCTTCGGCGAGTTCCAGCCCCTCGATGCGGGCAGCTCGGACGAGGCGTATTCCCGCAACCGCCGCATCGAGCTGAAGCTGACGGAGCGGTGAGGCGGCGGGCGGTCGTGCGATGCGCGATGGGTGCGCCTCTCCGTTATTTGGAAAGGGCGCGGGGAACCCCTCTCCCGTGCGGGAGAGGGGCAGGGGTGAGGGTCCAGGTGGGGCCGCAGTGAAGCACGGAGCGTTGTGAGGGGAGCGGAACGGGTCAGGACCAGCAACCAGCCCTCAGTGCAGGTAGCGGCAGCGTTCCGCCTTCCTGCGGCTCCCTCCCGGGACCCTCACCCCTACCCCTCTCCCGCACGGGAGAGGGGATCCCGCGATGCCTGCTCTCGTCCTTCGGCTGGAGTGAGGTTCCATCTCCATTCAGGCCGGTCTGATCCCGCCGGTCACACCGCGACGAGCCGCTGCCGGCGCCGGGCCTCGTCGGCGGAGACGTCGAATTGCAGCGCCGCGAGCTGGGCGTAGAGGCCGTTGCGGGCGAGCAGGGCCTCGTGGGTCCCCTCCTCCACCACGCGGCCCTCGTCGAGGACGAGGATGCGGTCGGCGGCCCGGATCGTGGCGAGGCGGTGGGCGATGACGAGCGTGGTGCGCTCCTTCATCAGGAGGTCCAGGGCGGCCTGAACGGCCCGCTCGCTCTCCGCGTCGAGGGCCGAGGTCGCCTCGTCGAGAAGGAGGATCGGCGCGTCCTTCAGGATCGCCCGCGCGATGGCGATGCGCTGGCGCTGCCCGCCCGAGAGGGTGACGCCGCGCTCGCCCACCAGCGTCGCGTAGGCCTGCGGGAGGGTGCGGATGAAGCCGTCCGCGTGGGCCTGCTCGGCGGCGCGCACCACCTCGGCCTCGCTCGCCTCCGGGCGGCCGTAGCGGATGTTGTCGAGGACGCTGCCGCTGAACACGGTTGGGTCCTGGGGCACGAGCGAGAGGCGGCGGCGCAGGGCATCGGGATCGACGGTCGCGATCGGGACGCCGTCGACGCAGACCTGTCCCGAATCGGGATCGTAGAAGCGCAGCAGCAGCTGCAGCACGGTGCTCTTGCCCGCGCCCGAGGGGCCGACCAGGGCGACCCGCTCACCGGGCGCCACCGTGAAGCGGATCTCGTGCAGCGCGGAGCGCTCGGGCCGCGTCGGATACGCGAAGGTGACGCCCTCGAACGCCACCTCGCCGCGCGGCGGCTCCGGCAGCGAGGCCGGTTGGGCGGGTACGGCGATGGTGGGCTCCGTCCGCAGGATCTCGCCGAGGCGCTCGGCGGCGCCGGCCGCCAGCGTCAGTTCCCCGTAGACCTCCGAGAGCTGGCCCAGCGCGCTCGCGCCGAACACCGCGTAGAGCACGAACTGCGAGAGCTGGCCGGCCGTCAGCGCACCGCTCGCCACCCCTTGCGCGCCGTACCACAGCACGCCGACCACGCTCGCCGAGATGAGGAAGATCGCCACGCCGGTGAGCAGCGCCCGCGCCCGGGCCGAGGCGCGGGCGGCGAGGAAGGCGTCCTCGGAGGCCGCGGCGAAGCGCGCGGTGGTGGCCGGCCCCATGCCGAAGGCCTGCATGGTGCGCACGGCGCCCACGGCCTCCGTGGCGTAGGCGGAGGCGTCCGCGAGGCGGTCCTGCGCGGCGCGCGAGCGGCGGCGCACGCCCCGCCCCGAAAGGATCAGGGGGAAAACGATCACCGGGATCGCCGCCAGCACCAGCACCGAGAGCTTGGGGCTCGTCCACACCATCATGCCGACGGCGCCCGTGAACAGCACGGCGTTGCGCAGCAGGATCGAGAGCGAGACGCCGAAGACCGCCTTCACCTGCGCGGCATCCGCCGTGAGGCGCGAGACGAGCTCGCCGCTGCGCGCCTGGTCGAAGAAGGAGGGGTCGAGCAGGGTGAGGCGCGCGAACACCGCCGCCCGCAGGTCCGCGATCACCCGCTCGCCCAGCGTGACGACGAAGTAGTAGCGCGCGGCGCTCGCCACCGCGAGCAGCGCCACGACGCCGATCAGGGCGCCGAAATAGGCGTCGATCATCGCGACGCCCGCCTGCGAGAAGCCGAGATCGACCACGCGCCGGATGGCGATCGGCACCACCAGCGTCGCCCCGGCGGCGGCCACCAGGGCCACGACGGCCGCGGCGATCCGCCCGCGGTAGCGCATCGCGAAGGGGATGAGCGGTCTCAGCGCCCCCAGGGAGGCCCGGGAACGGGGTTCGTCGGCACTGGCCATGTCGCGTCAGTCTGGTCCGTTGTGGCTGCGCTTGTTTGGCGCCGTCGGGTGAGGTATAGGCCGCCGCTCATCCGATTACGCGCGATCAATGGCCGCGGCCCACAGCCGAGCGTTCGAGGCGGGCCGCATCGAGGAATTCGTCATGGCGAAGAACACTGCCGGCAAGAAGGGCACCGAGCATCCCGAGTACCACTTCATCAAGGTGGTGATGACCGACGGGACGGAGTTCACCACCCGGTCGACCTGGGGCAAGGAGGGCGACACCCTCAACCTCGACATCGACCCGACCACGCACCCGGCCTGGACCGGCGGCGAGCAGAAGCTGATGGACCGCGGCGGCCGCGTCTCGCGCTTCAACTCGCGCTTCGGCAACATGTCCTTCGGCAAGAAGTAAGGCCACGCGGTCACCGGCGATTCGCGGGCGCTGCGGCGCCCCGCTGGTGCAGGACCCCGGCTGTTCGGCCGGGGTTTTTCTTTGCGCCACCCTCGATCCGCCCGGCTAGGGATCAGGAGGCCGGCCGGAAGGCGGCGCGCAGCCGGTCCTGCTGGGCGAAGACCGGGCTCTCGCGCGGCGCAGGGGTCGGCCGGTCGTCCGAGATCAGGCCGTCGAGGTGCAGGATCCGGTCGTGCAGGCGCTTCGAATGGCCGATCAGCGCCTGGAGGGAGAGCGGCAGTTCGCCGATCAGGACGGCGGCGTTCTCGCCCGTCTCGGTGCGGGTCAGCCGCACGCGGGTCTTCTCCTGCACCGCCTCGCTCAGGGACAACTCGCCCTCGGCCACCGCGCGCTGCACGAGGAGCCAGGAGGCGATCTGCATCAGTCGGGTGGTGAGCCGCATGCTCTCGCTGGCGTAGGTGAGCGCGGCGTGGCGGGGCAGGAGACGCGACTCGTCCCGGCCCGGACCGTCGAGATAGGCGGCGGTCTCCTCCACCAGGGTCATCCCCTCGCGGAACAACTCGCGGAAGGCCTCCGAGGCGACGAAGGTCTCGCCGAAATTCACGGTCTCGCGCACCTCGCGAAACACCACGTCCGTCCCGATCATGACTCCTCCTGCGCCGTCCCGGCACCGCGCCCGTCCCGATGCGGGACGCCGGCGGTACACCTGCGCTCTCATCCGCAAGTGTAGCGCCAGGGCGGCGGCGGCGCCTCCTTCAGGAAGCGTTAACCCTAACGGCAACGCGCGCGCAGGCGGACGGCTCCCGGTGAGAGGCTCGGCGAGGGGCCAAAAAGAAAGCCGCCCCGAGTGGGGGCGGCTGAGAAGTCGTACAGGGAGGCATCAAACAGAGTGGACAGAAACCACTCGACATCCAGAAGGCTGGACAGCTCTGGTTATCGTCCGGAAAGCTTAAAAAATGGTTAACAAGGTTTCATCGCGGGTCCGATCGCGCTGGCACCGGCGGTGCTTGAGACGGAACCGGGCCGGGCGCGCGGCCACGCGACAGCGGGCGGAGCCGGCCGCCGGACGACCCTCAATGACCGATCCTCAGAGCTTGAACACCGCGTTGGCGGCCGCCTGGGAGGCCTGCCGGCCCCGCCGGGCCTCTTCGAGCCGCGCGATCTCGCGGCGCAGCGTCTCGATGCGCTCGTCAAGATCGTCGATCGAGAGCGCCGACAGATCCTGACCGATCACGTGCGTGGTCGCCGCCGGCCGCGGGCGGTCCTCGTCGTGCAACATCGTCTCCCCTCCCCCATCGCGCAGCTTCCTTAACGCGATTGACTCCCCCCGGCCATTCCGCCATACAGCGCCCGACGTGAGGCCGCCGCCCGGCAGGGTGTGCGCTCGCATTCGCATTGACACAATCTGAATCCCACGAGGGCTGCGGCGCTGCGCTCATCCGCTGCAGCGCCGGCCCCGGCCTTCGGAGACTCCGCCGTGAAGAGAACGTATCAACCCTCGAAGCTCGTGCGCAAGCGCCGGCACGGCTTCCGCGCCCGCATGGCCACCGTCGGTGGCCGCAAGGTCATCGCGGCCCGCCGCGCGCGCGGCCGCAAGCGCCTCTCGGCCTGAAAGGCCGGCGGCGCCGGCTGGTGAGCGCCGCGGACGAGCCGCTCGCGCTGCTTGGCGCGCCCCTGGGGCGGATCACGCGGCGGCCTGACTATCTGGCGGCGGCCGCGGGCCGCCGTTTCCACACCGGGCGTCTGACGGCGCAGGGGCGCCTGCGCGACGAACCGGGCGAGGCCGGGCTGAGGTTCGGCTTCACGGTCACCAAGCGGACCGGGCACGCCACCGAGCGAAACCGCATCCGCCGTCGCCTCAAGGCCGCGGTGGCCCTCGCCGGGGCCGGCCACGCGGCACAGCCGCTCGACGTGGTGCTGATCGGCCGGCGCGAGGCCCTGGGCGCGCCCTTCGCACTCCTCGTCGACGATATCCGGCGTGCGCTCGCCGCCGTGACGAAGCCCCGCCCGCCGGGCGGGGGCCGGCGCGGACCGAAGTCTGAATCATGAGGCGGGCCGCACGGCCTGCCTCGTCGTGGTGGTCGCAGGGCCGGTCGGAGGAGAGCCGCCGCCGGACGGTCCCGCAGATGAGGCGGCAGGCGTCGCGGGACCTCGATGGGTAACGACAAAACCAACATGATCATCGCCGTCGTGCTGTCGCTGGCGGTGCTGCTCGGGTGGAACTATCTCGTCACCGCGCCGCAGGTGGAGCGTCAGCGCCAGCAGCAGGCGCAGACGAATCCGGCCCCGAGCCCACGTGAAGGCGGCCCCGCGGCCCCGGTGCCCGGGACCCTGCCGGGCGCCCCCGGCGGCGACCCGCGGGCGGCGGCCACCCGCGAGGAGGCGCTGGCCCGCTCGCCGCGCGTGCGCATCGACACGCCGGCGCTCGCCGGCTCGGTCGCCCTGAAGGGCGGCCGCATCGACGACGTCTCGCTCAAGGCCTACCACGAGACCGTCGACCCGAAGAGCCCGCGCATCGTGCTGCTCTCGCCGGCCGGTTCGGCGCATCCCTACTACGCGGAGTTCGGCTGGGTCGGCCAGAACGCCGGCCCGCTGCCGGGCGGCGACACGCTCTGGACCGCGGACGGCGAGGTCCTGACCGCCGACAAACCCCTGGTCCTGACCTGGGACAACGGCGCGGGGCTGGTCTTCCGCCGCACGATCAGGGTCGACGACAAGTTCATGTTCACGGTCGAGGATTCGGTCGAGAACAAGGGCCAGAACCCGGTCACGCTCTATTCCTACGGTCTCGTCTCCCGCTGGGGCAAGCCGACGACCCAGGGCTACTACGTGCTGCACGAGGGCCTGATCGGCGTCTTGGGCGACAAGGGCCTGCAGGAATACACCTACGACGCCCTCGCCAAGGAAAGCCCGCTCGGCGCGCCCGGAACCCGCGGGATCAGCTGGCCCGGCGTCACGGGCGGCTTCGTCGGCATCACGGACAAGTACTGGGCGGCCGCGGCGATCCCCGCCGACCAGTCCTCGCCCTACACGGGCAGCTTCACGGAGCGCAACGAGGGCGCCACGAAGGTCTACCAGGCGAGCATCCTGGGCGACGCGAAGACGCTGGAGCCCGGCGCCACTGCGCAGGCCAACCAGCGCCTGTTCGCCGGCGCCAAGGAGGTCTCGGCCATCGATGCCTACGGCCAGCGCTACGGCATCAAGCAGTTCGATCTGATGATCGACTGGGGCTGGTTCTATTTCATCACCAAGCCGATGTTCAAGGCGCTGGACTTCTTCTATCGCCTGTTCGGCAACTTCGGCGTGTCGATCTTGGTCGTGACGCTGATCCTCAAGCTGTTCTTCCTGCCGATCGCCAATCGCTCCTACGTCTCGATGGCCAAGATGAAGGCCGTCCAGCCGGAGATGCTGGCCATCCGCGAGCGCTACGCGGACGACAAGGTCAAGCAGCAGCAGGCGATGATGGAGCTGTACAAGAAGGAGAAGATCAACCCGATCGCCGGCTGCTGGCCGGTGCTGATCCAGATCCCGGTCTTCTTCGCGCTCTACAAGGTGCTGTTCGTCACCATCGAGATGCGGCACGCGCCGTTCTTCGGCTGGATCCGCGACCTCGCGGCGCCGGACCCGACCTCGCTGTTCAACCTGTTCGGCCTCCTGCCCTTCGCGCCGCCCGACTTTCTGCACCTCGGCATCTGGCCCCTCATCATGGGCATCACGATGTTCGTGCAGATGAAGATGAATCCGGCCCCGCCCGATCCGGTTCAGGCCCAGATCTTCACCTTCATGCCCATCATCTTCACGTTCATGCTGGCCTCGTTCCCGGCCGGACTCGTGATCTACTGGGCCTGGAACAACTTGCTGTCGATCCTGCAGCAGTACTGGATCATGCGGCGCAACGGCGTGAAGGTCGAATTATGGGACAACCTGCGCTCGACGTTCTGGCGGCGCGGCGCGGTCAAGGAGGCCAAGGGCTGAGCATGGCCTCCCCCGACGAGGAGGCGGCGCTCCAAGAGGCCGCGCTTCAGGAGGCCGGGCGGCTTTTGTTCGCGGGCGCCGCCGATTTCGCGACGGCGGCGGACACGCTGGCATCGCTGCCGCCGATGCACGGGCACGAGATCGCCTTCGCGGGGCGTTCGAACGTCGGCAAGTCGAGTCTCATCAACGCGCTCACCGGCCGCACCACGCTCGCGCGCACCTCGCACACGCCGGGGCGCACCCAGCAGCTCAACTTCTTCGATCTCGGCGGCAAGCTCACCCTGGTGGACATGCCGGGCTACGGCTACGCCGCCGTGTCGAAGGCTAAGGTCGCGTCCTGGACCGACCTGATCCACGCCTATCTGCAGGGCCGGGCCAACCTCGCCCGGGTCTACCTCCTCATCGACGCGCGGCACGGGATCAAGGTCAACGACGCGGAGGTGCTCGACGAACTCGACGCCGCGGCGGTGTCGTACCAGGTCGTGCTGACCAAGGGCGACGCGCTCAAGAAGGGCGAGGTGCAGGCACGCCTTGATGCCACCGCCGCCGCGCTGGCCCGCCGCCCCGCCGCCTATCCGGAGATCATCCTGACCTCGACCCGCACGGGCGAGGGCATCGCGGATCTGCGCGCCAGCGTGGCGCGGCTCCTGGCCGAGCGCGGCTGAGCCGATGGCCATGCCGGATCGGATCATCCTGGCGCTCGGCAGCCTCGCGGGCCTGCTTGGCGTGGCGCTCGCGGCGGCCGCCGCGCACCTCGCCCCCACCGGCAGCCTCCAGACCGCGGCGCAGTTCCTGCTGTTTCATGCCGGTCCCCTTCTCGCCCTCGGGGGCTTGAGCGGGGGCGGCTATCTGCGCCCCGGCCCGGCCCGTCTCGCGGCGGCGGGGCTCGTCCTCGGCCTCGTGCTTTTTTGCGGCGACCTTTCGCTGCGCGCGCTCGCGCAGACGCCCCTGTTTCCGATGGCGGCGCCGTCGGGCGGCCTCCTGCTGATGCTCGGCTGGGCGCTCGCCGCGCTCGCCGCGCTGCTGCCCCGGCGGGCCTGATCCCTCACCGCACCTGCAGAAAATCGACCGCCGGACCCTGCGCGTCGCCGAAAACGCCCGCCGTGAGCGCGCCGCCGAACACCGCGCCGGTGTCGAGGTTGGTGCGGTGGCGCCGCACGTCCGGGGCGGTGCCGCGCACCGGCGTGTGCCCGTGCACCACGTGCTTGCCGAAATCGTAATCGGCCGAGAGGAACGGCTCGCGCATCCACAGCCGGGTCGCCCGGTCCGAGGAGCGGGCGGGCTGGCCGGGGCGGAACCCGCCGTGCACGTACCAGCGCCGGTCGTCCTCGTGCGCGCTCGGCAGCCCGCCGATCCAGTCCGTCACCTCCCGTGGCAGGTCGGTGGCCCGGGTCGCGCCGAAGGAGGCGAGCGCCGCCAGGCCCCCGTTGGCGAGCCAGAGCGCATCGTCCTCGCCCGCCTGCGCGGCGAGCAGCATCGCCTCGTGGTTGCCGGCGAGACAGATGACGTCGTCGGGCTCGCCCGCCTGGAGCGCCCGCACCGTAGCGATCACCTGGGCGCTGTCCGGCCCCCGGTCGACGTAGTCGCCGAGGAAGACGAGCCGCCGCGGCCGGCCGGCCCGATGCGCCTCGATCCGCTCCAGCAGCGCGTCGAGGAGGCCGGCGCAGCCGTGCACGTCCCCGATCGCGTAGGTCAGCCCCTGCATCCACGCCTCCGCCGCCCCGCGCGGTCCCGAGCCACCACGATAACGCGGCGGCCGGGCGAAGGTCCGCGCTAGGCAGTCTCAGGGGACGGGCTTGCGGCGTCGGGCCGGGACCGCCGCTCTCGTTGCCGGATCGCGGGCGCCGGCACCGGATCGGCTCCGGCCGCGAGCGCGAGCAGGCGGCGGCGATGGTCGGCGGGCGTGGCCGTCCCGAGGCCGGGATCGTGCCTGTCGAGCCGTCTCGCCAGATTCCTGATCTCGCTGTCCTTCATGCCGTCGAGGACGAGGGCGAAGGGCTGCGGCCCGAGCGCGGCCCGCACGTGGCGCAGGTCGTCCAGCGTGAGATCACGGGCCTTGATCTGCTTGGTCACGAGGAGCTGCGCGGCCTTGTTCAGCTCCCGGCGGATCGCCGGGAAGGCCTGTGGTGTCTCGGTGATCGCGCACAGGATCGCGAGCCCGTCGACCTCAGCCGCCATGCCGGATCTCCTTCACGATCCCGAGTGGCGCGAGCATTTCGCTCCCGGGGGTTGCAGACCGCATCGTCATCCCTGGTGCGGTCGGTCGCGGAGTGCGACGCCGCCGCGTTGGCGAGGATGGCCTGCGCCAAGGTCGCGTCGGACTCCCGAAGCGTCAGGCCTTGGCGCAGCGCACGTACGTCGCCGCCCCGCGCTCGCTCGACCACGTCAGTCGGTTGCCGTCGACCGACAGGCGCACGTGCGAGGTCCAGCGCTGGCGGCCGTTGCGGCAGGCCGCCGCCATCGTCCAGGAATTGCCGGTCCGCCGCAGGTCGCTGAACGCGCAGGCGGTCTTCCCGGCCTGCGCGTTCGTGCTGCGGATCACCGCCGGCAGGTAGCCGCGCCGCTTGTCGCGGGCGGAGGCGCAGGCAGCCGCGGTCGGGCCCCAGACGCCGACATAGGCCGCCGGTGCCTCCTCGTCCTCGTCGTCGTTCGGCACGAAGACGGGCGTGGCGGCGGCGGCGCGAGCGGGCGGAGCGGCCGTCGCGCGCGCCGCAGGCGGCGTCCGCGGCGTGGGGGCCGCGACCGTCGCCGGGGCGGGAGACGGGGCCGGCTCGGGCGCCGGCGCCGCGGTCGGCACCGGCTCGGGAACCGTCTCGCGCGGGGGCTCGCGCGCCGGTCCCTCGCGCACGACCGCGTCGCGCGGGGCAGCGTCGCGGGAGGCCGCATCGCGAGGAGCCGTCTCGCGGGGGGCCGCTTCTCGGCCGGGAGGCTCACGCCACGTGTCGCTGGGCTTGCGGCGGAATTGTGGGATCGAGGAGCGGTAGGGTTTCGAGAGGACCGGCTCTTCAAGGTCGGACTGTGCCAGCGCTCCGCCCGGCGGCGCGAACGCCAACCCGGCGAGAGCCAGGGCCCCCGCCGCCGCACTGCGCGCGCCATGCTGCCGGATCATCACGCCCCCACGCTCTCCCGGCCCTGCCCGGGCGTCAAGTTGTGTCCCGCTCATCCCGGATCGCCCAATCCGGCGGTCACGCGGCGATGGAACCCCGGGGCCCCTCCGGGGCTACCGGCCGAAGATGCCCTTCAGGAACTGGGCGGTGCGGTTGCGCTTCTTCTTGCGTTCGAGCTCGGCGGCGTCGCGCACCCAGGCGACCTGCACCACGCGCCGCTCGCCCTCGAAGGGCCGGTGGCCGTGCCAGGAATTGTCGGCGCGCAGGAACGCGAACAGCGTGCCCATGGTCGGGGGCACCTCGACCGCGTAGGGCTCGAAGTTCTGGCCGTCGTAGAGCACCCGCAGCCGCCCGCCCGCAGGCGCCTCCCAGGCGTCGTTCATGTAGACGAGCAGGGTCATCACCTTGGAGGGGCCGTCGGTGTGGATCGCCCCGTATTTGGGCTGCGAGCGCTTCATGATGGTGGTGAGGCGCGGGCAGGAGACGAGGTCGATGCCGAATTTTTCGCTCAGCACCGCCGAGAACTCGTCGCTCTCCAGTTCCTCGATCAGGTCCTTGAAGCGGCCCTTGAGCTGGACCTCGTCGACCGTCAGGTAGCCGGGCTTGCCGATATCCGGGAAGTCGCGGCGCAGCGCGTCCACGGCGTCGGGCCGCAGCACGCCATCCCCCAGGATGTAGCGGTAGGGTTCGTGCGCGAGCGGCGCCGCGCGCACCGCATCGACGTTCAGGATCGAGAGGCCCGACATGCGTGTCCGTGTGTCCCAAGATGGCGGCCGGACCGGTCCGGCGACGCCCCGGACATCCGGAGAACCGGCGCAGGGCGGCCCGCTCCGGCCAGTTCATCCCGCGGGATTGCGGCGAGCCCGGGGCATCGTGGCCGATATCCAGTCTTTCCGGGGGCTTGGACCGGCCGCCTCCGGTGCCGGCCGCGCTGACACGGTGCCGCCACGGAACTGCGTCAGGGCGGCGGATCGGTCGCGGCCCGCTTACCCCCCCTCCCCTTGCGGCGGGCCTGCGGCGGCGACATGAAGGCTCCCGCGACGACGGGGGGCGCTGGAGACACCCATGCAGCGAATGAAGCAGGCACTCCTGCAGATCTGGCGGCTCACCTACCCGTACTACGTCACCCGGGAGGAGACCGAGATCCGCATCTGGCCCTTCGGGACCGTCCGGATGCAGGAGCGCTGGGTCGCGCTCACCATGGCGGTTCTGGTCATCGGAATCGAGTTCGCGCAGGTCGCGATCAACGTCCGGCTCTCCTACTTCAACCGGGACTGGTTCAACGCCATCCAAAATAAGGACGCGGCGGCGTTCTGGTCGCTGCTCTTCTGGGTGTTCTGCTTCTGGGCCACGGTCTACGTGGCGAGCGCGATCATCCAGTACGTGGTCCAGTCGTTCCTGCGCATCCGCTGGCGGGCCTGGATGACGCGCCACTACGTCGACCGCTGGCTCGGGCGCAACAACCACTACCGCATGGGCTTGACCGGCGCCCAGGCCGACAACCCCGACCAGCGCATCGCCGACGACATCGACCAGTTCACCCAGACGACGCAGTCGCTCACCATCAGCTTCCTGTCGGCGGTGTCGAACCTGATCTCGTTCTCGGTCATCCTGTGGACCATCTCGGCCTCGTTCACGGTGCCGGGGACGGACTGGCACGTGCCGGGCTTCCTGGTCTGGGGCGCGCTGATCTATTCCGCCCTGGTGACGTGGCTGACGCACCTGATCGGTCGCCCGCTGATCCGGCTCAACTTCGAGCAGCAGCGGCGCGAGGCGGATTTCCGCTTCTCGCTGGCGCGCCTGCGCGAGTACGGCGAGCAGGTGGCGCTGCTGAGCGGCGGCGGCGCCGAGCGGGCCTCGCTGCGCGACCGCTTCGGCGCGCTGATCGCGAACTTCTACGCCATCGTCGACCGCCGCAAGAAGCTCGCCGCCTTCACGGTGAGCTACCAGCAGGCGAACGTGGTGATCCCCTACATCCTGGTGGCGCCCTACTACTTCGCGGGCCAGATTCCGCTCGGGGTGATGACGCAGACGGCCGGCGCCTTCGCGCGCGTCGAGAGCACGATGTCGTTCTTCATCACCTTCTACGTCACCCTCGCGGACTACAAGGCGCAGGTCGACCGCCTCACCACCTTCGACGCCGCGATGGACCGGGCCGAGGCGATGGAGACGGGAAGCCGCCTCGCGGTGGCGCCGGGTCGCGGCGGCGCCCTGGAGATCGCGAATCTCCGGCTCGCCCTGCCGGACGGCCGGGAGGTCGCGGCGGTGCACGACCTCGCCTTCGCGCCCGGCGAGACGACGCTGCTCACCGGCCCGTCGGGCTCGGGCAAGTCGACGCTCTTCCGGGCGCTCGCGGGCATCTGGCCCTTCGGCGAGGGGCAGGTGCGCACTCCCGAGGGCGCGCGCCTGATGCTGCTGCCGCAGCGGCCCTACCTGCCGATGGGGACCCTGCGCCAGGCCGCGACCTATCCGGACACCGCGGACCGCCACGACGACGCGGCGATCCGCGAGGCGCTGGAATCGGCACGCCTGCCGCACCTCGCCTCGCGCCTCGACGAGGAGGCCCCCTGGGCGCAGACCCTGTCGCTCGGCGAGCAGCAGCGCATCGCCATCGCCCGGGCGCTGCTCGCCAAGCCCGACTGGCTCTTCCTCGACGAGGCGACGGCGGCCCTCGACGAGCCCACCGAGGCGGCCCTCTACCGGATGCTGCGCCAGCGCCTGCCGGACACCACGCTCGTCTCGATCGGCCACCGCTCGACGCTGGAGGCCTTCCACCAGCGCCGCCTCACCATGGCGACGAACGACGACGGCCTGTTCGTGCCCCGCGACGTGGTGCGCGAGCCGGCGACGGCGCTGTAGGAAGGCCGCCGAACCCCGCCTCACTTCACTCGGGACCCCGCGGTT
Organism: Methylobacterium oryzisoli; assembly: GCF_046557895.1. NCBI lineage: Bacteria > Pseudomonadati > Pseudomonadota > Alphaproteobacteria > Hyphomicrobiales > Methylobacteriaceae > Methylobacterium > Methylobacterium oryzisoli. The sequence continues at coordinate 14,759 of NZ_JBKIBX010000044.1, forward strand.
CTGCCGCGGGTCCTGCACCCGTCGGAGTCCACTTCGGCGGGAAATGCGCTAAGATGGCGGCATGCAGGACGGTGACGCTCTTCTCGGTGCCCTTCGGCAGGCGGGCGATCCCGACGCGGTGCGCGCGCTCGATCACCTTTTTCGGCACGGCGCCGACCACGACCTCGCGCGCATCAATGCGGTCGCCCTCGCGCGGGCCGGCGGGCTCGGCGAGGACGCGGTCATCGGTACGCTGCTGCACGCCGCCCGGCTCGGCCTCGTCGAGATGTCGTGGAACGTCCTGTGCGCGAGCTGCGGCGGCGTGCTGAATGCCAATGCCTCACTGCGGACCGTGCGGGGCGAGCCCTACCGCTGCGCCTTCTGCGCCCTCGATACCGAGCCGGTGCTCGACGATGCGGTCGAGGTCAGCTTCGCGGTGAGCCCGCGCATCCGGCGCATCGCCGCGCACGAGCCGGCCTCCCTGCCGTTCTGGGACTATCACCGTCAGGTCTTCTTCGGCACCGGCGTCGCCTTTCCGGAGGCAGAGGCCTTCGACGACCTCGCCCGGACGGCGACGCTCGACGCGGTGGCGCTGCAGCCCGGCGAGCGCCTGATCCTGGCGCTTCAGGTCCCGGCCGCGTCCCTGATCGTGTTCGATCCGGTGACCCATGCGGCGCATGTCCTCGACGTGGCGGGCGAGCCCGCGTCCGAGCGTCAGGACCTCACCCTGGTGTATGACGGGCCGCGCCCGCCGGTCGGGCAGGCGGCCCTGCGCCCGGGCGCGCTGCGGCTGACCCTGGAGAACCGGGGGGCGGAGCGGGTGCTCCCGGGCATCTTCGTCGCCGGCGAGGCGCTGAACCGGCTGATCGGCGGGCGGCGCGCCTTCCTGACCGCCAAGCGGCTCCTCAGCAATCAGACCTTTCGCGATATCTACCGGACCCAGACGCTCGCCATCGACCAGCGGCTGAAGATCCTGAGTCTGACCTTCCTGTTCACCGACCTCACGGGCTCGACCGACCTGTACGAGCGCGTCGGGGACCTCGTCGCTTACGACCTCGTGCGCGCGCATTTCCAGCGCCTCACCGACGTGGTGGCGGCCCATGGCGGGGCCGTGGTGAAGACCATCGGCGACGCCGTGATGGCGACCTTCCCGACCCCGGAGCAGGGTCTCGCCGCCGCGCTGGCGATGCGCGCGGCCATGCGGCGGCTCAATGCCGAGCGGCCGGGGGAGGAACTGCTCCTGAAGATCGGCCTGCACGAGGGGCCGTGCCTCGCCGTCCATCTGAACGACCGGCAGGATTATTTCGGGCAGACCGTGAACATCGCGGCGCGGGTCCAGACGCTCGCGGAATCCGGGGCGATCTTCGCCACCGGGCCGGTGCTGCGCCAGGACGCCGCGCATCTGCTGGCGCGGGACGGCCTCGACGCCCGGCCGCAGGACTGCTCCCTCCGGGGAATCGGCAACCGCGTCCCGGTCTTCGCCCTCGTCTGATCCGGGAGCGTGAACCGGTTCGCGGCTCCCCGCACTCAGCGCAGCAGCGAGAGCGCCACCGGCACGATCACGGCGGTGAGGAGCGCGTTGAGCCCCATCGCGATCCCCGCGAAGGTGCCGGCGACCTCGCTCACTTGGAACGCCCGGGCGGTGCCGATGCCGTGAGCCGCGAGCCCCGCCGCGAATCCGCGCGCGCGCCAGTCGGTGAGCCCGACGCGGTCGAAGAGCGGCGTGACCAGGATCGCCCCGGTGATGCCGGTGAGGATGACGAGGACGGCCGTGAGCGTCGGATCGCCGCCGAGCGCCCCGGTGATGCCCATGGCGACGCTCGCGGTGACGGATTTGGGCGCGAGCGCCACGAGGACGTCGTCCGGGACGCCGAGCAGCTTCGCGACCGCGATGGCGGTGGCGACCGCCACCGTGGAGCCGACCACCAGCGCCGCGAGCATCGGCCCCAGCACCCGCAGCACCGTCGCCCGGTGCTCGTAGAGCGGGACCGCCAGCGCCACCGTGGCCGGACCGAGCAGGAAGTGCACGAACTGCGCGCCCTCGAAATAGACCGGGTAGGGCGTGCCGGTGGCGAGCAGGACCAGGCCGATCATCCAGATCGCGTGCAGCACCGGGTTGGCGAGCGGGTGGCGGTCCGTCGCCAGCGAGACCCGGTCCGCCACCACGTAGGCGACGAGCGTCACGGTGAGCCAGAGCAGCGGCGAATGGGCGAGGAAGACCCAGAGGGCGAAGTCCCCGCTCATCGGCCCACCCGGCGCGAGACCCACACGAAGGTGTAGGCGGTGGCGATGAGGGCCGCCACGGTGGAGACCACCAGGGCGACCGCCAGCGCCGGCCCCTGCGCGGCCAGCACGTCGAGCCGCCCGACGACGCCCACGCCCGCCGGCACGAACAGCAGCGACAGGTGGGCGAGCAGACCCTTGGCGGTCGTCTCCAGGGTGCCGTCGACGAGGGGGGCCGGCAGGCCGCGCGGGTCCCGGTCGCGCCACGCCAGCACCCCGAGCAGCAGCGCCATGCCGATCACCGGCCCGGGCACCGGCAGCCCGGCCCCGCGCGCGGCGATCTCGCCGAGGAGCTGGCAGAGCAGCAGCAGCGTGAGGCTGAGGATCACGGCGAGAGGGCGAGCCAGTGATCGAGGAAGGCGTCGAGCCAGCGCGCGACGTGGGGGTCGTGCATGTAGCGCCCTTCCAGCTGGCGCATGCGGTCCTGGGCGCCCGGCAGCGCGAGGCGCTCGGCGGCGCGCACCGTCCAGCGGCACAGCATCGCGTGGGTCACCTCGGGATGGAACTGCAGGCCGAAGGCGGCCGGCCCGACGCGGATCGCCTGGGTGGGGAAATCGTCGCCGGTGGCCAGCGTCTCGCCCCCGGCCGGGCAGGAAAAGCCCTCGCGATGCCAGTGATAGACGTGCGAGGGCCAGGGCTGGCCGATCTCGGATGCGAAGCCGTGCCCGGCCGGCGTCGGCAGCAGCGGGTAGTAGCCGATCTCGGCCCGGCCCTCCGGATGGGCGCAGACCGTGGCCCCGAGGCACTTCGCCAGCATCTGCGCGCCGAGGCAGAGGCCGAGAAAAGGCCGGCGCTCGGCGAGCGGCACGCCGATCCAGTCGATCTCCTGCCGGATGAAGTCGTCGGGGTCGTTGGCGCTCATCGGCCCGCCGAAGATCACCGCCCCGGCATGGTCCGCGAGGGTGGTGGGCAGGGCGTCGCCGTAGCGGGGCCGGCGCACGTCGAGGGCATGGCCGCGCTCCTGCAGCAGGCGTCCGACCCGGCCCGGCGTCGACTGCTCCTGATGCAGCACGATCAGCACGGGCTTGCGCACGCTCCCCTCCCCGCCTGGGCTCACGCCTCGGCCCCCCGCAGCGGGGCGGCGAGCGCCGCCGCCTTGGCGGCGGTGATCTGCCCGTCCTCGAACCCGAGCAACTGCCCGAGGCGCCAGACGAGGTCGTCCTCGAACTCCTGCACCCGTCCGTCGGCGGCGGCTACCGCCCAGGCCATCTCTAGCAGGGTCCGGCGCTGGGCCTCGCTGGTGTCGCGGCCGATCATGGCCACGAGATCGGCGACGTCGCGGGTCTCGTCGTCCATGTCGGTGGCGCGCGCGATCAGCGCCCGCGCCTCGGCCTCGTCGCGGGCGAAGCGCCCTTCGAGCATCCGCGCGAGGCGCGCGCGCTCGACCGTGGCGAGCGACCCGTCGACCCGCGCCACGTGGACGAGGAGCGCGATCGCCGCGAGCTGGCCGTCCTCCTGGGGCGCGGCGGGCAGGGGCGGCGCGCCGAAGAGATCGGCGGCGTAGGCGATGAGTCGGTTGATGAGGGGCATGGGGGCAGGCGAGACGGACCGAACCGGGACGGATGTCCGTCAAGCATTCCGCGTGCCGCAGCGCAAGACCTTGCGACAAAGCCTGATCGTCCCGGCGCCCACGCTGCCGGATCTGGCCGGCCATGTTTCGGCTCACCACGTCCGGCTTGCCAAGTCCGGCTTGCCAAGTCCGGCTTGCCAAGTCCGGCTTGCCAAGTCAGGAGCCCCCGCGTATGAGGGCGCCGCAGCCCGACACCTTCCGTCGCCGGCGGCACGCCGCAATAGCTCAGCTGGTAGAGCATCTCATTCGTAATGAGAGGGTCGGGGGTTCGAATCCCTCTTGCGGCACCATCCGTTTCCGGCGCTCAGCAGCGATCCAGGCTCGCGGCCGGCGCATCGCCGCGATGCGGCGGCGTCCCGCTGATTCGTCCAGAGAACGCTCCTGCTTTCGCCCGGTTGGATGGGCCGACGAACCCGTCCGAACTGGTGCAGGATGAAGGGATCGTCCGTCGCTGCGCCGGTCGTGGCGACGGAGCAGTCGGCGATTGGGGGAAGTGCATTCAGCCGTACGGATGCGGCAACCGATTCGCACGCGAGACATCGGCGCAGACGCTCTGGAAGCGCAGACCTCCGAGGAATGGCCGGGCGGCATTCCACTCCTTGCGGCAGGCGTGCGGCTGCAGCACCCGGCAGGCGTAAACGGCAGCGTCAGCAGGGGTGAGGTCCACGACCAGCGGCTCGGCATCAAAGAACCGCTTCGAACAATTTTCCAGCAATTTGGAAAAGTCGATAACATGATCGGCCAGAGCCCGCCGCGGCTGTGAGGCGAACCATTCCATGACCGTCGATCCGCGGGTCCATGCAAATCCGACGTGATCGGAACTCGTTCGAATATCCTGGCTGCCCGGATCCTCGCCGGCCGGAGCGGAGCGCCGTCCATGCCACAGCATGATCGCTTCCAGAACGCTCTTCTGTATGGCGGCGTCGAGATCGAGAGCACAGGCCGTTCCGCAGACGACGCGGCCCTCATCATCCAAAAGGCAGATCACGACGGGCAGGAGATCGGGATCCCCGATGTCGAGCAGCGTGACGTTCAGGCGGTGCTCATCCAAGAACGCGGCGATGTCCGGCCGGACGGCAGCGAGGTTTTCGAGATCGGCCACGCCCCACCCGGGCACGCGCCACGCCAGCATCATGGCATCGCGCTCCAGGACTTCGCAGAGGCCGTGCTCCCGGCAGCGGCGGACGTCCCCGCTCGGTCCCGCGGCCAAGCCGGATGCGTCGCACTCCCCGTCGAACGCGTAGGACGGCGAGAGGCAGGGCCAGATCGGAAGCACCTTGGAGGCGGGCACGTCATAGGCCCGGCCGGTCCGCATCCCGTAGGCAGGGCACCAGTCGCGATCCGGCGACGGCATCGCGGCGGCGAGGCGGTTCTGCAGAGCGGCATCGTAGGGGGTGAACGCACGCCAACTGACCCTCTCGTCGCGCGGCCGGTCATGAACGAGCCGCCGGACGGTCTCGGGAGCGCTGCTCACGAGCCGTTCGACCAGCTCGAACTCACACTTGAGACGCGCTTCGCTCCGCGTGGTCGCAACGCCGCCTGCCGTCACGGTGAACGACGTCTCGTCGCCGCAGCCGGCCGTCACGGTCAGCATCACCTCGAGATGTGCGATGTGGATGCTGCATCGCGAGGACGTCAGGACATCGACGTCGATACGCGAGACGAGGTCATCATGGGTGACGTCGTGCGGTCCGTGCCCGCTCCCATCAGTCATGATAGGCGGCGGCCAATGCGCTCACCGGCTCGTAGTCGGGGCCGAGCTTGTCGTACAGCTCCGCGCGCGGATGCGGCAGGATCGTCTTGAGCCTGTCGGCCTGCCGGCAGATGTGGTCGTACAGCTTCTGCCCTCGCGGGTTCCAGTGTGCATACCGTTGCAGCTGTTCGATCCCGCGATACAGCCCAAGAACGTGACGGTGGAACCGCTGTTCGGCTTCGGGAGAGGGCCTGACGGCGAGGACCCGCTCGAAGAAGAGCGAGAGCCGCAGGAAGACGAACGTCGCATGCAGCACGCCGTACAACGGCCTCGGATCGCGGCGGATGGGCGAGATCACCGCGGTGAAGTCCCCGTTCGCGAGGGCCGGCTCGACCTCGAATTCAACATGGAGGCGCTGGTGGGCAGCCTCGTGGACGATGTGATCGGCGAAACAGACATCCGACCAATCCGGCAGCAGCTTGAAGAAGGAGACGCCGAGGCACGAGATCGCCGAGCCGCCGATGAAGGGATTGCCCTTGATCAACGTGAAATAGTCGGTCAGCACGCACGTCTCGTCATAGAGATCGGGCCAGCAGGCCTCGATCAGGGACAGACCGCCACGGAATCGTTCGGCGAAGACGTCGTAGAGGCCTTCGTGCTCGAACTCTCCGGGTGCCACGAGTTGGAACGGCTCGGGATCCTCGTAGATGCTCGACAGGTCGCGCTGATAGGCGGCGATGATCCGCTCGAGCGTGTGTCCGGCTTGCCAGAACTGGATCGGCGAACCGGGAACGGCGTAGCGGCCGAACGCGTCCAGCGCCCTCCAGTCGAGGGAGGCACGGCCCTCGGTGCCGGCCACATGCAGGATGCGATCCTGGCTCGACAATCGCGCCCGCGCTCCGACGCGGGGCGCCGATCCATCCGGCGACGCCCGCTCGGACAGGATCAGACGGCCGTCCTCCAGCAGATCGACCTCGAACGCGCACTCCGTCCGGGAGGCGGCGCTGCCGCGCAGGATCGGCAGTGCGGCGACGGCGGAGACGGCCGGGGCAAGCCACGCCAACTGCTTGAAGTCGCCGGACTTGTAATGTTCGATCGCCCGAAAATACCACTCGTAGAACACCGGTTCCACGACGTCGCCGGGGCGTGAGGCGCCGATCAGCAGCACCTCCAGCCGTTCGACGGCATCGATCGCGCGCGCGACGTCGGACTTCTCTGCGAGCCCGATCTGCACGACCCCGTCCAAGATCGCGCGCGACGACGACAGCGTGTTCTCCGCCAGAGACCGTTTCGACCGCAGGGCCGCCGCGGCCGAAGGAGCGACGCCCAGGGTTGCTTCATCGTCTTGGATCGTGTGCAACAATTGCGCCTCCCCACCTCATCGAGCAACGGTCATCCGTCGATTGATGCTTCAGAAGCGAAGCACATTCAGATTCTTCGTGAAGCTCAGCGGCGCATGGTACTGACACATGACACGCGTCGGGTTCGACAGGCCGATGCGGATCGAGGAAAAACTCAGAGCGCGCAGGCTCAGACCGCCCACGGCCTCCTCCAGTTGCTCGTCCGCCAAGTGCTCGTCCGCCAAGTGCTCGCCCTGCTCGCCGTCCTTCCGCTGCGGAGCCTGTTCCAGCATCACGTCGGACAATTCCTCACGCGTGAAATCATAGCCGTTCTCGGCTCCGACCTTGACCGCGTAATCCAGCGCGTCCGAGAGCGATACTTCCTTGTCCAGCGAGCGGCTCTCGTTCCACTCGGCCAGTTTGGGATCGGTGTTCAGCCGTTCGACGAACTGCTTGATGGCTTCGCGGCTCATTGGCGCCTCCTTGTGATCTGACGACACCGTGCTCACGGTTGCTGTCCAATCGCAGCGACCGGCCGTGCGGGTCTGTGGCCGAGTGCTCTCTCGATCCGACAAGCAACCTCGAGGGTGCGTGGTCGCGCGTCCTCTTCGTAGCCCAATCGTACCTAGCGTCAGAAAGTTTCTGCTTGATCCCGTCGTATGTCAATCCATGGATTGGAAGCATCTTGCTCGAACGAGTTCAAGCTGCAATTTTCAAATACCCTGGAGAGGAGATCCTCACGCCGCCTAACAATCGGTGAGACAGTATGTCTGCCAGGCGGGACTCTAAGTCACCACGAGCCTTGATCGGCTCGCCACGATAGCGGTGCCGGTGCGATTTGGCGTCATCAATTTGACGGAGGCCGCGATGGATCCCTGGTTTGCGCGCATCTTCAATGCGGACTACCTGCGCAGCTATGGCCACATGGACGACGTGGCCGAGGCGCAGGCCGACGCGGTGGCCGCATGCCTCGATCTGCCGGAGGCCGCCGCTGTGCTCGATCTGGCCGGGGGGTATGGACGGATCGCCATTCCCCTGGCGCGCCGTGGATACCGCCTCACCGTGCTCGATCTGTCCCAGGTCTTTCTGCAGGCGGGTCGCGAGAGGGCCGAAGCCCTGGGCGTCGGCATCCGCTGGCACCACGGCGACATGCGCGAGGTGCTGCAGGAGGACGCCTTCGACGCGGTCGTGAATCTCTTCACCTCGTTCGGCTACTTCGAATCGGACGGCGACAACGAGGACGTCCTGCGAGCCGCGTACGAATCCCTTCGTCCCGGCGGTCGCCTGTTGGTCGAGGTCGTCAACCGCGAGCGCATCGTCCAGACGGAACCGTCCCTGCTCTGGCGGGAGTTCGAGGACGCCGTCGTCCTCGACAGCAGTCGGCTGGATCTGATCAGCGGGAGATTGCACACGACCCGCATCTTCCACGATCTGCGCACCTGCGAGCGCAGGGATTATTCCTACGACCTGCGCCTTTTCACGCCACCGGAGTACAGCCACATGCTGACCCGCATCGGATTCGTGGGCATCGAATTCTTCGGTGGCCTGGATCGTTGCCCGCTGACGCGAACGGCTCATCGCCTCGTCGTCACGGCCAGGAAGCCGTCGCGCGCCTGAGGGTGACCGCGTCCTGCAAGCCGGGTGCCGGATGCGCCGGCCGTCTCGACCGATCGCGCGCAGCCCGAGGTGGGGTGCGGCGCCGGACCGACGCAGACCGTCGGAGGCGCGACCGGATCGCGGAAGCACGCCCAAGACGGGGTGAGACGATCACCGGCATGGGGCGGCGGTGGCCCGATCGGGCGCGGGTTCCAGGACGTCCGCAGGCCGATCGCTGCGGTTTCGGTTCGATCAATCCAGCGTGGCTTATGACCGTCGCGGTGAGCGATGATGGCTGCGAAGAACGGTCGAGTCGGAGACTCTATCAATCTCCTCGATACGATAACTGCGTAGCATACAGCACTGAGCGGGTCGGCCGGTTCGGATGAACCGGTCCCGCACCGGAATGACGAGGGGGCCGGGCCGCCATGCGGAGCCGCTTCCGTCATCCGTGTCGGTGCAGCGGAGACGCGGCGGTGAGGACGAATCGAGTCGACGACCAGGCGCCGCGCAGGCTGCCGGCCTGGGACGGTGCCGTGCGTTGGGCGTGGCCGGGACGGTCCCGGCCGGGTTCCGCGGGGGCACGCACCGTCCGCCGCGGCGGCGTGGTGGTGCGGGCCTGCCCGGCGGCGGCCGCCGGCCGCGAGATCTGGCCAGCACCGGGCGAGGCGGCAGGCCACATCTTTCAGGATTCCGACCTGATCCGGGCCTGGATCGCCACGGTCGGCCCGGTCGCCGGGATCGCGCCGTGGATCGTCGACGTGCGCGACGACCAGGGCACGCGGCTCCTGCTCCTCGCCCTCGGGATCGAGCGCCGGGCGGGCCTCAGGCTGCTGCGGTTCCTCGACGGCGGCGTGATGGACTACACCCTGCCGCTGCTGTTTCCGGCAGCGCGCGATCTGTCCGACGCCACCCTGGCGGCGATCTGGGCGGGCCTCGTGCGAGCCCTGCCACGCTTCGACGTGGCGGTGCTCGACAAGATGCCGGCGGAGGTCGGCGGCGTGCCCAATCCCTTGATCCGGCTGGGCGCGGTGCCGCACGCGCCGGACGGCTACGCCATGTCCCTCGGCGGGACCGCGGAGGATCTCGCCGCGCGCCTGCCGCGGCAGCGGAGCCGGGCGCGCCACCGCCGCCAGCTCGCCCAGGCGGCCGACACGGTCGGCTTGCGTGTCGCAGAAACCTCGGCCGAGGCGGACGCCCTGCTGTCGGCGCTCCTCGATCACAAGGAGCGCCAGCTGCGGGCGATGGGCCGGCCGGGCCTGCGCGAGCGGCCCGGAGTCGAGGCGTTCTACCGCCGGGCCGCCGCCGATCTCGCGCCCTCCGGGACGGTCGAGGTCTCGGCGCTCGCGGCCGACGGCGCGGTCATCGCCGCCTGCCTCTGCGTCGTCGCCCCGGACCGCACCACCATGCTGCTCACGGCCTACGCGGACGGCCCCTGGGAGCGCTTCTCGCCCGGCGGCCTGCTCCTCGACGATCTGATCCGCCGCAGCCACGCGCGCGGCGCGGCGTGGTTCGATTTCGGGATCGGCGACGAGCCCTACAAGCGGGATTACTGCGACGCCAGGATCGCGCTGCACCGGGCGATCATCCCGGGGAGCCTGCTCGGGCGGGTGGTCTGCGCGGGGCGCGCCCTGCTGCGGCGGCGAACGGACACCCCCTGACGCGAGGAGGGCCGTGGCGCGAGCCGCGCCGGATCTTCACCGGCAGGTCCGGTTCGGGGTAACACGCGGTCCGGGGGGAGCGCGGCATGAAGGTCCTAGACGATCCGCTCAGCGCCGTGCAGCGCAGCGCCGTGCAGACCCGGCGCCGGGTCGCGCGGGTCGACGGGATGTGGGAGCGCGACCTCGTCTGCCTGCTCCGCTCGGCGCAGGTGATCGCCCGCTCGCGCACCCTCCTCGATCAGCCATTGCCCACCGCCCGCCCCCAGGTGGGTCCGGATCGCTCCTCCTGAGCGTGCGGCGGGCCGCTGGTCGCCCCCGGGACCTGCACCAGATGGACCGGAAACGGGGCCGCCATTCGGCACGCGGCGGGGCGACGCGCCGGGTGCGTTGGCGTAAAGCTTGACCCAGGGCCATCCGGAGCGCGCGCATCGGTGTCGGTATGAGTTCGTCAACGGCTGTCGGCGCCGCGCCGGCCGCGACCCCTGATTTCCTGGCGGGCGGCGGGGAGATGGGTGCGCGGATGCGCGCCTTCCCCTGGGGGCAGACCGCGCTCGGCCCGCCCGAAACCTGGCCGCAATCGCTCAAGGTCGTCACCCGCATCCTGCTCACCTCGCGCTACGCGATGTGGATGGCCTACGGGCCGGACCTCACCTTCTTCTGCAACGACGCCTACAAGCCGACGCTCGGCGTCAAGGAGGCCTGGGCGCTCGGATCCCCCTCGACCACTGTCTGGGCCGAGATCTGGCCGGATATCGGCCCGCGCATCGATCGGGTCCTGCACACCGGCGAGGCCACCTGGGACGAGGGGCTGCTGCTCTTTCTCGAACGCTCCGGCAGCCCGGAGGAGACCTACCACACCTTCTCGTACAGCCCGGTGCCGGGCGACGCGGGCGGCGTGGCCGGCATGCTCTGCGTCGTCACCGAGGAGACCGAGCGCGTCATCGGCGAGCGGCGGCTCACGACCCTGCGCGACGTCGCCTCCCGTCTCGCGGGCGCCCGGACGAGCGAGGAGGTGGCCGAGGCGGCGAGCCGGAGCCTCGGCGCCAACCGCCGCGACCTGCCCTTCGCCCTCACCTACCTGTTCGATCCGCCGGGCGGGGCGGCCCGCCTGGTCGGCGGGAGCGCGGCGGAGTGGCCCGCGATCGACCCCGGCGGTCCGGGCGGGCTCGACGCGGCGGCGCGCGCGATCCTCGACGGCAGCGCGGCCGTGCGGATCACCGATCTGGCGGCGCAGTGGAGCGGCCCGGTCCCGCAGGGCGAGTGGGACCGCGCGCCCGGACAGGCCCTCGTGGTGCCGATGGCCCTCCAGGGAGAGGCCCGGCCGGCGGGCTTCCTCGTCGCGGGGCTGAACCCCTACCGGCCGCTCGACGCGACCTACACCGACTTCATCGGCCTCGTCGCCGGGCAGATCGCGGCGAGCTTCGCGGGCGCGCGCGCCTACGAGGCCGAGCGCCAGCGGGCTGAGGCGCTGGCCGAGATCGACCGCGCCAAGACGCAGTTCTTCTCCAACATCAGCCACGAGTTCCGCACGCCGCTGACCCTGATGCTCGGCACGCTGGAGGAATCCCTCGGCGCCGGTCCGGCTCTCCCCCCGGCCGAGCGGGCGCGCGTCGAGGTGGTCCACCGCAACGGCCTGCGCCTGCTCAAGCTCGTCAACGCCCTCCTCGATTTTTCGCGCATCGAGGCGGGGCGGATCCAGGCGGTGTTCGAGCCGACCGACCTGCCCGCCTTCACGGCCGAGATCGCGTCGAGCTTCCGCTCGGCCACCGAACGGGCCGGCCTCGCCCTCGTCATCGACCTCCCGCCGGTTCCGCTCACGGCCTTCATCGACCGTGGCCTGTGGGAGACGATCGTCCTCAACCTCGTCTCGAACGCCTTCAAGTTCACCCCGGCGGGCGAGATCCGGGTGACGGCGCGGCGCGGGGCGGACGGCGCCTCCGTCGAGGTCTCGGTGGCCGACACGGGCATCGGCATCCCCGCCCACGAGCTGCCGCGCCTGTTCGAGCGCTTCCACCGGGTCGAGGGCGCGCAGGGCCGCTCCTTCGAAGGCTCGGGCATCGGGCTCGCCCTGGTCGACGAGCTGGTGCGGCTGCACGGCGGGAGCGTCTCGGTGGCGAGCGAGCCCGGGCGGGGCAGCACCTTCACGGTGCGTCTGCCGACGGGGGAGTCTCACCTGCCGGCCGGGCGGGTGCGGCACGCGGCGCGGGAGGGGAGTGCCGGCACCCAGGCCCGGGCCTTCGTGGAGGAGGCGCTGCAATGGCTGCCTGAGGCAGGCCTGCCGCTCGACAATCCCGCCGATCCGGCCCCCGGCGAGGTCGTCGACGGGCGGGTGCTGCTCGCCGACGACAACGCCGACATGCGCGCCTACGTCGAGCGGCTGCTCGCCGGGCGAGGCCTCACGGTGGAAACCGCCGCGGACGGCGCGGCGGCGCTCGCGGCGGCGCGCCGTCACCCGCCCGACCTCGTGCTCTCCGACGTCATGATGCCGGTCCTCGACGGATTCGGCCTCCTGCGGGCGCTGCGGGACGATGCCGCCCTGCGCGAGATTCCCGTGATCCTGCTCTCGGCGCGGGCCGGCCAGGAGGCCCGCGTCGAGGGCATCGACGCGGGCGCGGACGACTACCTCACCAAGCCCTTCTCGGCCCGCGAGCTGCTGGCGCGCGTCACCACCAATCTCAGCCTCGCGCGCGGCCGGCGCGAGGCCCGCGCCGCGCTCGCGGAGAGCGAGGAGCGCTTCCGGCAGCTCGCCGAGACCATCGACGCGGCGTTCTACGTCGCGGACGTCGCGGAAAGCCGGCTGCTCTATCTCAGCCCCGCCTACGAGACGATCTGGCAGCGGCCGGCCGCCGACCTCCTGGCGGATCCCGGCCGGTTCCTCGATACGGTGCATCCCGACGACCGCCCACGGGTGGCCGCGCAGGCGCCCCACCGCGCGACGAGCGCGCCGGTCGAGACCGAGTACCGCATCGTGCGGCCGGACGGGGCGGTGCGGATCATCCGCCACCGGGCCTTCCCGGTTCCGTCGAGCGACGGCCGCCGCGCCGTCGGGCTGGCGGAGGACGTCACCGAGCGGCGCCGGGCCGACCTGCAGCTGCGCGAGCGCAGCGAACTCCTGCGCGTCGCGCAGGAGGCCGGCAGCGTCGGCGCCTTCGAGTGGTATCCGGATACCGGGCGCCTCGTGGTCTCGGACGTCTACCGCCGCATCTGGGGCCTGCCACCCGACGCCGCCGTGACGGCGGACATGCTCACCGACCGTGTGCATCCCGACGACCGGTCCCGCTCGGCGGTGGCGCGGCTCGCCACCCACGAAAACCCGCTCGAATACGCCGAGTACCGGGTGCGCCGCTTCGACACCGGGGAGGAGCGCTGGCTCGCCCGGCGGGGCGAGATCATGCGGGTCGGCGACGGGCCGCGCCGCTTCGTCGGCGTCGCTTTCGACATCACCGAGCAGAAGCGCGTCGCCGCCCGCTTCCAGGGGGTGTTCAACTCGGACCTGATGGGCTTCACGATCTTCGACCTCGCCAGCGGCCGCACGCTCGCCATCAACGACCGCTTCCTCGCCATGACCGGGTACAGCCGGCAGGAATTCGAGGAGGGCCGTTGGAACTGGCGCGACCTCACGCCTCCGGAGGAGCTGGAGAAGGACGAGCGGGCCATCGCCCAGGCCCGCGCGCGGGGCTGGTGGGATCCCTACGAGAAGACCTACCGGCTGCGGGATGGGCGGGACCTGCCGGTCCAGATCGCCTCCGCGCCGCTGCCGGGCGAGCGCGGGCGGGTCGTCGTCTCGGTCGAGGACATCAGCGCGCGCCGCGCGGCCGAGCGGGCGCTGCGCGAGAGCGAGGCGCGCTTCCGCACCCTCGCCGACGCGATGCCGCAACTGGTCTGGACGGCCGAACCGGACGGCCGCGTGGACTACTACAACGCCCGGCGGCACGAATATGCCGGACTCAAGGAGGTGGCGCCGGGCCGCTGGGAGTGGGGGGAGATCGTCCACCCGGACGACCGCGCCCGCAGCGTCGCGGCGTGGCAGCGGGCGGCGGAGGGCGGCGAGACCTACACCTGCGAGCATCGTCTCGCCCGCGCGGACGGCAGCTTCTCCTGGCACGTCAGCCGCGCGACCGCGGCGCGGGCGCCGGACGGGCGCGTGGTGAAGTGGTACGGCACCGCCACCGACATCGCCGACCTGAAGTCGGCCCAGGCGGCGCTCCAGGACCTGAACGCCGATCTGGAACGCACGGTGGCCGAGCGCACGCGCGAGCGCGACCGGATCTGGCGCACCAGCCAGGACGCCTTCGTGGTCGCCGATCCGGAGGGCCGGTACCTCAGCGTCAGCCCGGCCTGGGAGCGGCTGCTCGGCTGGCGCATCCCCGAGGTGCTGCACAAGCCCTTCATCCGGTTCGTGCATCCCGACGACGCCGCGGCCACGCGGCGCGAACTGGGGCGCCTCGGGCGCGGCGAGATCGTCCACCGCTTCGAGAACCGCTTCCGGTCGCGCAACGGGGAGTATCGCTGGCTCGCGTGGTCGGCGGTCCCGGAGGACGGCCTGATCTACGCGGTGGCCCGCGACGTCACCGACGAGAAGGCGAGGACCGAGGAGATCGCCGCGGCCAACCGCCAGCTCCTGGCACAGATCGCCGAGCGCGAGCGGGTCGAGGAAACCCTGCGGCGCGTGCAGCGGCTCGATGCGGTGGGCCAGCTCACGGCCGGGGTCGCGCACGACTTCAACAACCTGCTCACCGTGGTGCTGGGCAACATCGCCTTCGTGGAGCGCACCGTCTCCGCGGCGGGCCTCGACGGCCGGGTCCTCGACCGGCTCGGCTACATGCGCGCGGCCGCCCAGCGCGGCGCCACGCTCACGGCGCAGCTCCTCGCCTTCTCCCGCCGCCAGCGCCTGGAGGCCAAGCCCATCGACCTCAACGAGACCGTCTCGGGCATGCGCGACCTGCTGCACAGCTCGATGAGCGGCTCGGTGCGGCTCGCGACCGTGCTGCAGCCCGACCTGTGGCCCGCTCTGGTCGATCCGACCCAGATCGAGCTGGTGATCCTCAACCTCGCGATCAACGCGCGCGACGCCATGGAGGTGGGCGGGTCCCTCACGGTGGAGACCGCCAATGTCGGCCTGGGGCCGCCGCAGACCCCCGAGGAGCCGCAAGCGGGCGAGTACGTGTCGATCGCGGTCACCGATACGGGCACCGGCATGACGCCCGAGGTGCTGGCGAAGGCCTTCGAGCCGTTCTTCACCACCAAGGGCGTCGGCAAGGGCTCAGGGCTAGGGCTGGCGCAGGTCTACGGCTTCGCCAAGCAGTCGGGCGGCGGGGTCCGGATCGAGACCCGGCTCGGCGAGGGCACGACGATCCGGGTCTTCCTGCCGCGCGCGGCCGAGCCGGCCCCGGCGGCGGATGCGGCGGCGCCCGCGCCGGATCCCCTCCCCTTCGCGGCCTCCTCGCGCCGGGTGCTGCTCGTGGACGACGACAGCGCGGTGCGCGAGGTGACGGCGACCCTGCTGGCCGATCTCGGCTGCGAAGTGGCGGAGGCCGGGAGCGGCGGCGCGGCCCTCGATCTCCTCGCCCGCGACCCGGGACCGGTCGACCTCCTCCTCGTCGACTTCGCGATGCCCGGCATGAACGGGGCCGACGTGGCGCGCGAGGCCGCGCAGCGCCGGCCGGGGCTGCCGATCCTGTTCATGACCGGCTACGCCGACCTCTCGGCCCTGCGCGACGTCGGCGAGGAGCGCATCGTCCAAAAGCCGTTCCGCGACGGCGAACTCGCCGCCAAGGTCCGGCGGGTGCTGCGGCTGGGCGAGGCGGCGGGGCCGCCGGTCGCGGACGAGGAACGGGAGTCTCGGTAGTCGTTAGCGGGGGGCGCGGCGTCAAAAAACGCGCGCGGGAACCCCTCTCCCGCACGGGCTACGGCATTCACACATCGCCGCGTGAGGTGCAAGCAGCGAGCCCGCAGGGCGACGGTGAGGGGGCGTCTCAGGACAGAGCGCACCCAGAACCGCCCCTCACCCTCGGCTGCCACCTCGCTTCGGCGACGGCAAGGTCGCGTGGGATCTTCGATCCCCTAGCCCTCTCCCCGCACGCGGGGAGAGGAGACCGCGCACGACCCGAAGTGTGAATCCGCAAGCCCGCACGGGAGAAGGGTTCCCTGCGCCAGTTCACGTGCCAAAGAAGAGCAAGTTCCTACCCCTACGCGGTCGCGCCCTCGCGGGCCTTCTCGGTCGGGGCGCCGGCGGCCTTGGCCTCGCGGCGGCGGGCGTGGAGGACCCACTCGGTGTAGCCGTTCGGCTGCACGCGGCCCTTGAACACGAGATCGCAGGCGGCCCGGAAGGCGGGGCCGTCGAAATCGGGCGCCATCGGCCGGTAGAGCGGATCGCCCGCGTTCTGGCGGTCCACCACCTTCGCCATGCGCTTCATCGTCTCCATCATCTGCTCCTCGGTGACGACGCCGTGGTGCAGCCAGTTGGCGATGTGCTGCGAGGAGATGCGCAGGGTCGCGCGGTCCTCCATCAGGCCGACATCGTGGATGTCCGGCACCTTGGAGCAGCCGACCCCCTGGTCGATCCAGCGCACCACGTAGCCCAGGATGCTCTGGGCGTTGTTGTCGATCTCCTGCTGCACGTCGTCGGGCGCGAAGTTCGAGCGGGCGAGCGGGATCTGCAGGATCTCGGGCAGCGCCGAGCGCGGCCGGCGCGCCAGTTCCTCCTGGCGGGCCTTCACGTCGGTCTCGTGGTAGTGCAGCGCGTGGAGCGTCGCAGCGGTCGGCGAGGGCACCCAGGCGGTGCTGGCGCCGGCCTTCGGGTGGACGCCCTTCTGCATCAGCATGTCGGCCATGGCGTCGGGCGCGGCCCACATGCCCTTGCCGATCTGCGCCCGGCCGAGCAGCCCGCAGGCGAGGCCGACATCGACGTTGTTCTCCTCGTAGCCCTTGATCCAGGCCGTCGCCTTCATGTCGTTCTTGCGGATGACGGGGCCGGCCTCCATCGCGGTGTGGATCTCGTCGCCGGTGCGATCGAGGAAGCCGGTGTTGATGAACACCACCCGCTCGTCCGCCGCCTTGATGCAGGCCGCGAGGTTCACCGTGGTGCGGCGCTCCTCGTCCATGATGCCCATCTTGAGCGTGTTGCGCTCCAGGCCCAGCATCGCCTCGACGCGGCCGAACAGATCGACCGCGAAGGCGACCTCCTCCGGCCCGTGCATCTTGGGCTTGACGATGTAGACCGAGCCTTTCCGGCTGTTGCGGATGCCGGACTCGCTGCGCAGGTCGTGGATCGCGATCATCGCCGAGACGGCGGCGTCGAGGATGCCCTCCGGCACCTCCTGGCCGTCGCCGTCGAGCACCGCGTCGGTGAACATGTGGTGGCCGACGTTGCGCACCAGCATCAGGCTTCGGCCCGGCACCGTCACCTCGCCGCCGTTCGGGGCGGTGTAGTGCCGGTCGGGGTTGAGGCGGCGCTCCATCGTCCGGCCGTCCTTCTGGAACGTGGCCGCGAGGCTCCCGTTCATCAGGCCGAGCCAGTTGCGGTAGACCTCGACCTTGTCGTCGGCGTCCACCGCCGCCACCGAATCCTCGAGGTCCATGATGGTCGAGATCGCCGATTCGATCACGATGTCGGCGACGCCCGAGGCGTCGAAGCGGCCGATGCGGTGGGTGCGGTCGAGCACGACCTCGATGTGCAGGCCGTTGTGGCGCAGGAGCAGCGCCGAGGGCATGCTGGCCCGGCCGCGATAGCCCCGGAAGACCTCGGGCCGCGCGAGCGGGATGGTCTCGCCGGTGTTCATGTTGCCGACAAGGCCGCCGTTCTCCACCGCGTAGGTGACGACGTCGGCGTGGCGCCCGCCCGCCAGCGGCACGGTGCGGTCGAGGAAGGCGCGCGCGCGCGTCACGACCCGCGCCCCGCGGGTGCGGTTGTAGCCCCCGCCGCGCGTCGCCCCGCCCTCCTCCGAGATCGCGTCGGTGCCGTAATAGGCATCGTAGAGCGAGCCCCAGCGGGCGTTGGCGGCGTTGAGGGCGTAGCGGGCGTTCGAGACCGGCACCACGAGCTGGGGACCGGCGATCACCGCGATCTCGTCGTCCACGTTCTCGGTGCGGGCCTTCACCGGCCCCGGATCGGGCAGGAGGTAGCCGATCTCGCGCAGGAACGCCTCGTAGCCCGCCGCGTCGTGCGGCTTGCCGGCCCGCTCGCGGTGATAGGCGTCGATGCGGTCCTGCAGCGCGTCGCGCTTGGCCAGCAGCGCACGGTTCTTCGGCGTCAGGTCGCGCAGGATCGCGGCGAGCCCGCCCCAGAAGACCTCCGGCGAGACACCCGTGCCCGGCAGCGCCTCCGACACGACGAAGTCGTGCAGCACCCGCGCCACCTTCAAACCGCTGACCGTCTGTCGATCCATCGTCATCACTCCCGGCGGCAGGCCCGTCACGCGTGCCGCGCGCGCTCCTTAACAGGCGGGAATGGGGTCAGAAAGCCGCCGCGCTCGCTCGCGCACCGGCTGTGCAACCGCGTGGCGCTCTCCACCGGATCTGTGACGCGCCCTTCTACGTTAGAATCAGGCGCGGAAGGGATGAGGAAACGTGACCAAAACGTAATCCTCTTGAGGGCGCAAAAGGCCGAGATCAGGCCGCCGCGCCCCGTGACAAACAGCTCAGCCCCACCCATCTGGAGACCGCCGGAGGGTGACACCACCGGCACCGACGAGGAGTACGACTCCATGAACAGCGAAGAACGCGACGTCATCAACGGCATTTTCCAGCGTCTGGAGCAGGCCGCGCAGCAGCCCCGCGATGCCGACGCGGAGCGCTTCATCGCCGACAGGATCCGGGCGCAGCCCTACGCGCCCTACGCGATGGCGCAGCTGATCTACGTGCAGGAGGAGGCGATCAAGAGCCTCAACGAGCAGCTGGAGCAGGCGCGCGCCGAGTTCCAGCGCGGCCAGGGCGCCGGACAGGGCTCGGGCGGCGGCGGCTTCTTCTCCAGCATCTTCGGCGGCGGCCAGCGCCAGGAGCCCCCGCCGCGTCAGGGCGCCTGGGGCGGCCAGCAGCCTGGCTACGGCCAGCAGCCGGGTTACGGTCAGCCCCCGGGCTACGGCCAGCAGGGTGCGCCCTATGGGCAGCCGGGCTATGGCGGGCCGCAGGGCGGGCCCCAGGGCGGTCCGTGGGCCGGGCAGCAGGCGCCGCAGCGCGGCGGCGGCTTCCTCGCCTCGGCGCTTCCGATGGCGGCGGGCGCCGCCGGCGGTATGCTGCTCGGCAGCGCGCTCTCCAACGCCTTCAGCGGCGGTCACTCGACGCTGGGCAGCCTCGGCGCGGCGCCGGCCGCGGCCGCGGCCGATCCGAGCGCGCTCGGGGGCAGCCAGGATTTCGGCTCCGCCCTCGGCGGCGATGCCGGCTTCCAGGACGCCTCGTTCGACGACGGCGACGCGGGCGGCGGCGGGGAGGACGACTGGGTCTGATCCGGCCGATCCAGCAGCAGACTAAGCAGACTTGCGTTGGCAAGCCAACGCTTCGTCCACTTAGCTTCTTGTTTGGCCGCAGGTTTTTATCGCAAAACCGGCGGCCACTTTTGCCAAACCCGCTTAGGCCGAGGGAGGCCCCGCCGCGGCAACGCGGCGGGGCCTCTCGCGTCAGCTCACCACCACCCTGGCGCCCACCGGCACCCGGTCGTAGAGGTCCATGACGTCCTCGTTCATCATCCGGATGCAGCCGGACGAGACGTTCTGGCCGATCGTGTGCGGCTCGTTGGTGCCGTGGATGCGGTAGAGCGAGGAGCCGAGATAGAGCGCCCGCGCGCCGAGCGGGTTGCCGGGACCGCCCTCCATGTGCCGCGGCAGGTCCGGCCGGCGGCGCAGCATCTCGGGCGGCGGCGTCCAGTCCGGCCATTCGCGCTTCTGGCTCACGCTCTTGACGCCCGCCCAGGTGAAGCCCGGCCGCCCGACCCCGATCCCGTAGCGGATCGCCTGTCCGCCGGGCTGCACGAGGTAGAGGAAGCGTGCGGCCGTATCGATCACGACGGTGCCGGGCCGCTGCCCGCCGTCATAGGCCACCACCTGCCGGCGATAGCGCCCGTCGAGGACCCGGCCGATCCCCTCCCCGTCCGGCTCCGCGCCGGCCTGCGGCAGCGCCGCCATGCGGGTGCGCGGCGCCGGCATGTCCGGCGCGGCGGAGGGCGGTGAGGCGTAGTGGGGCGAGACGAGATCCCCTGAGCGCGGCGCGGCGTAGACCCCCGGATAGCCCTGCGCCCGCGCCAGCAGGGTGCCGTCCGGCGCGACCGGCGCGGCGCGGTAGGGCCGCGCGGCCTGAGCCGGATCGCGGCCGGTCATCAGGAACTCGATGAAGCCGCCGCCGTACTGGCCTCGTGCCTCCTGGGCGGCGGCCGCGCCCGAGACCAGGGCCGCCACGCAGGCGACCGCGCACGCATGAACTCTCATGACCGACATCCGTCCCGAACTATCCCGCGGGCGCGAACGCCCCTGGGACGCAGATGTCGCGGATGCGAGCGAGCAGGCCGTGAAGGAACTTGGTGAGTCCTTGGCTAACGCATCGGTTCGACTTGCGAAATGCCGGCCAGCGTAAATACTTTCTCACCCGCCGGACCCGGCGCGCGCCGGGGTCTCAGCATTTAGCAAATCGCAATGAATTCAGCGGAGTTTGGTGCATGTGCGCCGCGGACTGGGCCGCGGCATCAGGCTTCGTCGGCACCATGAAGAACAAGCGCTTCCGCATCGAAGACAGTCTCGGCGCTGCCCCGGTCGCTGCCGTGGCGATGGCGTCCCCGGAGCCGGACGCGCGCATCGCCGAGATCCTGGCCACGGTCAACGAACTGAAGCGGCTGACCCAGACCACGACGGGCGACGTCATCGAGGCCTGCCGCCGCGAGATCAGCGAGATCTACGGGCTCAAGGGCGAGCTCGACGTGATGAAGGAGGCGATCAACCGCACCAAGCTGGAGATCGCCGCGCTGCACCGCAAGGACAACGACGGCAAGGGCGTGCGCCGCGCCGCGGGCGAGCTCGACGCGGTCGTGGAGGCCACCGAGCGCGCCACCACCACCATCCTGGCGGCGGTCGAGGAGATCGAGACCCACGCCTCGGTCCTGCGCTCCACCACCCGGGCCCGGAGCACGACCAACATCGACGCGATCCTGGAGCGCACGGTCGTGCTCTACGAGGCGTGCAACTTCCAGGACCTGACCGGCCAGCGCATCAGCAAGATCGTCAATGTGCTGAAGTTCGTCGAGGATCACATCGACCGGATGATCGAGGCCTGGGGCGGGCTCGAGGCCTTCAAGGACATGATCGCCCCGTCGCTGGACGCGAACCCCTTCGACGAGAGCAGCCTGCTCAACGGGCCGAAGCTCGAAGAGGATCCGGGCCACGTCGACCAGAGCGACATCGACGCCCTGTTCAACTGACCGGCCGGCGGGAGGCGCGCCGCGGCCCGCGGACGCCTTCCCTCCCGCCCGCGCCTCGCCTACATCGCGCGGCATGAGCCGCACGCCTGGGAACGACGTACCGCCCGACGCCCTCGACCTCGACGACGAGGGCGGCGACGCCGCGGTGGACGCCCGCGACGACGCCCCCGAGATCGATTTCGACCCGGATGTCGGGGCCGGCCTCGTCCAGGCCGGCACGGAGGTGATCCGGCGCTTCTGGACGACCCTGCCGCCCTCCCCCGGCGTCTATCGCATGCTCGATGCGAAGGGCGACGTGCTCTACGTCGGCAAGGCCAAGAACCTGAAGAACCGCGTCGGCTCCTACGCCCGCGGCCAGGCGCATTCGAACCGCATCGCCCGCATGATCGCCGAGACGGCCTCGATGGAGTTCGTCACCACGGCGACCGAGACCGAGGCGCTGCTGCTCGAAGCCAACCTGATCAAGCAGCTCAAGCCCCGCTTCAACGTGCTGATGCGGGACGACAAGTCGCTGCCCTACATCCTGCTCACCGCCGACACCGAGGCGCCCCAGCTCGTCAAGCACCGCGGCGCGCGCCGCCGGCCGGGGCATTACTTCGGCCCCTTCGCCTCGGTCTGGGCGGTGAACCGCACGGTGAACGCGCTCCAGCGCGCCTTCCTGCTGCGCTCCTGCTCGGACAGCTACTACGAGAACCGCACCCGGCCCTGCCTGCTCTTCCAGATCAAGCGCTGCTCGGGCCCCTGCACGGGGGAGATCGCGCCGGCCGACTACGCGGCGCTCGCCGACGAGGCCCGCGCCTTCCTGTCGGGCAAGTCGACCAGCGTGAAGGAGCGGCTCGCCGCCGACATGCAGGCCGCCGCCGAGACCTGGGAGTTCGAGAAGGCCGCCCGCTACCGCGACCGCATCGCCGCGCTTGCCGCCATCCAGGGCGTGCAGGGGGTCAACACCCAGGACATCGAGGAGGCCGATGTCTTCGCCCTGGACGAGCAGGCCGGGCAGTTCTGCATCGAGGTCTTCTTCTTCCGCAACTGGCAGAACTGGGGCAACCGGGCCTACTTCCCGAAGGCCGACCGCAGCATGTCGGCCTCCGAGGTGCTGGGCTCGTTCATCGGCCAGTTCTACGACGACAAGCCCGCGCCGCGCCTGATCCTGGTCTCGCACGCGATCGAGGACGCAGAGCTGCTGGCCGCCGCGCTCTCGACCAAGTCCGAGGCCCGGGTGGAGATCCACCAGCCCAAGCGCGGCGAGCGCCGCAACCTGATCGAATACGCGGCCCGCAACGCCAAGGAGGCGCTGGGCCGGCGCCTCGCCGACACCGCCTCGCAGGGCAAGCTCCTCGGCGCGCTCGGCCAGGCCTTCCGGCTGCCCCGCGCCCCCCGGCGGGTCGAGGTCTACGACAACTCGCACATCATGGGCACGAACGCGGTCGGCGCGATGATCGTCGCGGGGCCGACCGGGTTCATGAAGACCCACTACCGCACCTTCACCATCAAGTCGCAGGAGGTGAAGCCCGGCGACGATTACGGGATGATGCGCGAGGTGCTGCACCGCCGCTTCAGCCGCCTCGTCAGGGAATCGCCCCGCACCGAGCCCGAGGCGCAGGATGCCGATTCCGTCCCGGCCTGGCCCGACCTCGTGCTCATCGACGGCGGCAAGGGCCAGCTGGAGGCGGCCCGCGCGGCGCTCGCCGAGATCGGCGTCACGGACGTGCCCCTCGTCGGCATCGCCAAGGGCCGCGACCGGGATGCGGGGCGCGAGACCTTCTTCGTGCCCGGCGAGCCGCCCTTCAAGCTGCCCCCGCGCGACCCCACCCTCTACTTCGTGCAGCGCCTGCGCGACGAGGCCCACCGCTTCGCCATCGGCGCGCACCGCGCCAAGCGCAAGCGCGAACTCACCAAGAACCCCCTCGACGAGATCCCGGGCATCGGACCGACCCGCAAGCGGGCGCTCCTGCACCATTTCGGCACCGTGAAGGCGATCGAGCGGGCGGCCCTCGAGGATCTGGCCCGCACGCCCGGCGTGAACGCCGCGACGGCGCGGGCCGTCTACGATTTCTTTCACGCCAATGCCTGATGCGGCCTCGTACCGGTTGACGCGCGCGCGGCCCGCATGGTTTCACCCCCCGGCATGACCATGGTGGTTCCCCGGCGCCGGTCGGCGGCCTTCACACTCGCCAACCTTCTCACCTACGGCCGCGTGGCCGCGGTGCCGGTGGTGGCGGGCTTCCTCTTTTGGCCGCAGGATCCCTCGGCCCGCTTCGCCGCGCTCGCGGTCTTCGTCCTGGCGGCGATCACCGACTACCTCGACGGCTACGTCGCCCGCGCCTACGCGCAATCCTCGGCGCTCGGCCGCATGCTCGATCCGATCGCCGACAAGCTCCTGGTGGCCGCCTGCCTGCTGATGCTGGCGGCGGACGGGTCGATCCCCGGCCCCTCGCTCTGGGCCGCCATCGTGATCCTGTGCCGCGAGATCCTGGTCTCGGGCCTGCGCGAGTACCTCGCCGAGCTGAAGGTCGGGGTGCCGGTGAGCCGGGTCGCCAAGTGGAAGACGGCGGCGCAGCTCGTCTCGCTCGGCTTCCTGATCGCCGGGCCGGCCGGGGAGGCGATCCTGCCCGGCACGGTGATGATCGGTCTCACCCTGCTGTGGATCTCGGCCGCCCTGACGCTCTACACCGGCTGGGACTACCTGCGCGCCGGCCTGCGCCACATGATGGACGACGAGGTGCGATGAAGCTCGTCTACTTCGCCTGGGTGCGCGAGCGCATCGGCCGGCCGGAGGAGGTCGTGGACCTGCCCGCCGAGGTGGCGACGGTCGCCGACCTCGTGGGCTGGCTCAAGGGCCGCGGCGAGGAATACGCCCACGCCTTCGAGAACGAGGGCGTGGTGCGCGCGGCGGTGGACCGGGTCCACGCCAAGCCCGACACGCCGCTCGCGGGTGCGGCCGAGGTGGCGTTCTTCCCCCCGATGACCGGCGGGTGAGAGCATTGTTCGATGATGTCGTTGCCGGTTCGTCGCGGACGACGCGGCGAATCAACGACGGAGAGCAGCGCCCGATCGGGCCCGGATCGAGCCGGGTCGCCCGAGACGCGACCGCGCCCGGCGAAATCGTGCCCGGCCGATCTTCCCTGCCGCCGGCCCCGGCCTCATGATGGGCGGACAAGCCGGGAGGACATCGATGACACGCCTGAGGACGCTCGTCTCCGCGCTCGCGCTCTGCCTGCCGGGTTCGGTCGCATGGTCGCAGACCAAGGCCGGCCCGGTTCTGGTGCATTGGGGCCTGTGCGAGGCTTCGGCCGCCGTGCCGTATCCGGCCGGCAGCTTCGGAGACCGCTTCCTCGTCGTCAACGACGACGACAACGTGCTGCGGCTCTACCGGTCTGAGGAGAGCGGTGCCTTCCTGCCCCTGAAGGACGCCGACCTCGACGCCGCGCTCGGGACCGGCAAGGCCCAGGGCGCGAATCAAGGCAAGACCCCGAAGGCGGATTTCGAAGGAGCCGCGTGGCTCGGCGACGAGATCGTGCTGATCGGGTCGCACAGCCGCAACGAGGACGGCGAGCTGCGCGAGGGGCGCGGAGTCGTCGCCGGCCTCACCATCGCAGGACCGTCCGATGCCCTCGCGGTGAAGCCGAAGGGCAAGAGCTTCCGCGGGCTCACCAAGGCCATGGCCGACCTCGACCCGCGGCTCGCCGAGCGGATCGCCCTCGACACGCCGACGAAGAAGGGCCTGTCGCCGAAGCGGCGCGGCTTCAACATCGAGGGGCTGGCGGCGGCGCCGGACGGCCGGACGCTGCTGATCGGCCTGCGCAGCCCGCTCACCCCCGACAACGACGCGATGGTGGTGCCGTTCGAGAACCCGGCCGAGGTGCTCGCCTCGGGCGCGGCGCCGCGGCTCGGCAAGCCCATCACGCTCGATCTCAAGGGCCGCGGCATCCGCGACATCGCCTACGCGCCGGGCGCCAGGACCTACTTCATCATCGCGGGCGGCTCGGGCGGCGGCGGCGAATCCGCCGACCTCTACCGCTGGTCCGGCGAGGCCTCCTCCGCACCGGTGCGGGTGCCCGGCGCGGCCGAGGCGCTCGCGGCGATCCCCGACTTCCAGCCCGAGGGGCTGCTCGTCGCCCCCGATGGCAGCAAGGTGCGGGTGCTCAGCGACGACGGCGAGGCGTGCGGCGACGCCAAGCCCGAAAAGTTCCGCAGCGTGCTTCTCACGCTCGGTCCGAGCAGCTGAGGCCGGCAGGGAGACGGGATCCGATGAAGGCCGACACCACGCCCGCGGCAATCCGCGCGCATTACGGCGAGCCCTCCAACAAGGCGCGCGCCAAGCAGCTCGTGCGCCTCGACGGGCATGCCCGCGCCTTCATCGCCCTCTCGCCCTTCCTGGTGATCGCCTCCTCGGACGCGGCGGGGCGCGGCGACGCGACCCCGCGGGGCGACGCGCCCGGCTTCGTGGCGGTGCTCGACGACGTCACGCTCCTGATCCCGGACCGGCCCGGCAACCGCCGCGCCGACACGATGCTGAACGTGACGGAGAACCCGCAGCTCGGCCTGCTCTTCCTCGTGCCGGGCATCGACGAGACGCTGCGGGTGAACGGCCGCGCCCGCTTCACCACGGATGCGGACCTGCTCGCG
Source organism: Methylobacterium oryzisoli (assembly GCF_046557895.1). Classification (NCBI taxonomy): domain Bacteria; kingdom Pseudomonadati; phylum Pseudomonadota; class Alphaproteobacteria; order Hyphomicrobiales; family Methylobacteriaceae; genus Methylobacterium; species Methylobacterium oryzisoli. The sequence goes on from NZ_JBKIBX010000044.1 coordinate 40,911, forward strand.
CCCCTGTCGGTGCAGGGCAGGCCGCCGGTCGCCGGCCTGATCGTGACGGTCGAGGAGGTTTACTTCCATTGCGGCAAGGCGCTGATGCGCTCGCGGCTGTGGGACCCCGACACGCGGGTGGAGCGCGCGTCCTTCCCCTCTCTCGGGCGGATCCTGGCCGAGCAGATCGCCGGCTCGGACCTGCGCGAGACCGAGCGCTTCATCGAGGAGAGCTACCGCACCCGGCTGTACTGAGGCGCCGCTCTAAGTCTTTGCTTCTGAAGCATTTTTTCTGACGAACCGGCATCCGCTTCGTCGGAAAACGCTCTATCCGGCCAGCGCCGCCGAAAACTCCCGCAGGTTGTTGCGCATCATGTCGAGGTAGGTCGGCGCGGGTCCGCCCGGCTCGGAGAGCGCGTCGGAGAAAATCCGCCCGCCGGCCTTGGCGCCGCTCTCGCGCGCGATCTGCAGCATCAGCCGCGGGTCGGCGACGTTCTCCAGGAAGACCGCCGGAATCCGGTCGCGCTTCACCTGCCGCACGATGCGGGCGACGTCGCGGGCGGTGGCCTCGCTCTGGCTCGACACGCCCTGGGGCGCGATGAAGCGCAGGCCGTAGGCCCGGGCGAAGTATCCGAAGGCGTCGTGCGTGGTGATGACCCGGCGCCGCGCCTCCGGAATGCCCGCGATGGTGCGGCGCACCTCCGCGTCGAGGGCGTCGAGGCCGGCCAGGTAGGCGCTCGCCCGGCTCTCGTAGGCCGCGCGCCCCTCCGGATCGACGCCGATCAGGCCGTCGCGGATGGTGGCGACGTAGCGCTTGGCGTTGGCGACGCTCTGCCACGCGTGCGGATCGAGCGCGTGCGCGCCGTGGCCGTGGCCGGCGTGATCGTGCCCCTCCTCCTCTTCGATCGGCGTCACCCCGGCGGAGGCCACCACCACCGGCGCCTTCGTGCCGGACGCCTTCACGAGGCGGTCGATCCAGCCCTCGAAGCCGAGACCGTTCACCACCACCAGCCGCGCCCCCGCCAGCGTCCGGGCGTCGCCGGGCGAGGGGACGAAGCTGTGCGCGTCGCCGTTCGGGCCGACCAGCACCGCGACGGAGACCCGATCACCCCCCACCTGCCGCACGAGATCGCCGAGGATCGAGAACGTTGCGACCACCTTCAGCGGCTCCGCCGCCGCGCCGGCCGCCCAGACCAGCGCCAGCAGCACCGCCGCAATCCTCGCTCCGCGCATCGTGGTTCCCCGGCCGACCGAACGGGGCGCACCATACCGGCTCGAAACTGCAATGCAACATTGTTACACCGCCGGCGGCGCAGGAGACCATGAGCACGGTCCTTGGCCTGCCCAGGGGTCGGCCGCATCGGACCAGAACCGGCGTCGGCCGGCGGGGTTGACGCTCGCGCCGGGGTCGGTTCACATCCGAAGCCGGTTCCACTCCGGTTCCCTTCCCCGCAAGGCACGTGCATGTCGCAGCGCGCCCCCCAGCTTCGGTCGAGGCCGGCGCCGCACCGGTTCATGATGAGCGCCGACGACGCGGCCTGCCGCGCCTGCCAGGGGCAGATGCGCTCGCACCCAGAGGTGCTGCCCCATGCCCGCCTGATGGTGGTGGCCTCGACGCCGGTGATCGAGGCCTTCGGCGGCGGGGTCGAGACGCGCTACCTCTGCCTCGATTGCGGGCACACGCTGATGCACTCCACCGGCCGGTTCGGCCAGGGCTGGCACTGAGGGCGCGCCGGCACTGCATGGCCGCCGCGCTTTCCGCCCGCGTTGTCGGCCCGCGGCCCGCATGCTAGAGCATTTTCCGACGAAGTGGATCCCGGTTAGTCGCAGAATTTGCGGCAAATCAAAGACTTAGAGCGACGTTCGATCGCAGCGCGATCGGGCGCGGCTCTAGTGCCGGAGCCCGCAGCAACCACGATCAGGCCAGCATGGCGCGGCGCGCGCTCATCCGGGGCGACACGCTCCCCCTCCTCCTCCGGCTCTGGCGCGACTGGCTGCGGCCCCACGCGGCGACGCTCGCCGTGGTCCTGGTGCTGATCGTGGTGGTGGGCGGGGCGACCGGGTTCTATCCGGCCCTGATCAAGACGGCCTTCGACGCCTTCGATGCCAAGGACGCGACCGCCCTGGCCTACGCGCCGGTGCTGGTCATCGCGGTCACGGCCCTGCGCGGCTTCGCGCTCTTCGCCCAGACGGTGCTCACCAACCGGGTGGTCACCCGCGTGGAGGCCGACATGCAGGCGGCGCTCTACGGCCACATGATCGAGTCCGACCTCGCGCAGCTCGGGCGCGAGAGCCCGGCGAGCCTGACCCAGCGCTTCACCACCGATTTTGCCTTCATCAAGGAGGCGCTGACCCGCATCTCGACGGTGCTCCTGCGCGACGTGGCGATGCTGTTCGCCCTCGCCTGCGCGATGCTCTGGATGGATCCCTGGCTCACGCTCGGGGCGGCCGTGGTGGTGCCGCTGGTGGCCCAGCCGATCGCCCGGATCGGCCGCAAGCTGCGCCGGGTCTCGACCTCGACGCAGGAGCAGGTCGGGGCCACCGCGAGCCTGATCAGCGAGAGCCTCGCGGGGGCGCGGGTCGCCAAGACCTACGGCCTCGAAGGCTATCTCAAGGGCCGCACGGCAGCCGCCCTCGACGAGGTGCGCCGGCTCAAGATGAAGGCCGCCAACGCCCGCGGGCGGCTCGACCCGCTCCTGGAGATCGGCGGCGGGCTCGCGGTGGCGGGCGTCCTCGTGCTGATCGGCCAGCGCATCCTCTCGGGCGAGAAGACGGTCGGCGACTTCACCGGCTACGTGGCGGCGCTGCTGCTCGCCGCCCAGCCCGCCCGCGCGCTCGGCAACCTCAACGCCATCCTGCAGGAGGCGACGGCGGCGCTCGCCCGCACCTTCGCGCTGATGGACGAGGCGCCGCGCATCCGCGAGGCGGCGGGCGCCCGCCCGCTCACCGTCGCGGGCGGCGAGATCCGCTTCGAGGGCGTCTGCTTCCGCTACCGCGACGACCAGCCGGCGCTGGAGGGCGTCGACCTCGTGGTGCCGGCGGGCGCCACCACGGCGCTCGTCGGGCGCTCCGGCTCGGGCAAGTCGACCCTGCTCTCGCTGGTGCCCCGGCTCTACGACGCGGGCGCGGGCCGCATCCTCATCGACGGGCAGGACGTGCGCGCAGTGACCCTCGCCTCCCTGCGCCGGGCGGTGGCGGTGGTCTCGCAGGACGTGGTCCTGTTCGACGACAGCATCGCGCAGAACATCGCCTTCGGCCGCGAGGGCGCGACCCCGGCCGAGATCGAGGCGGCGGCCCGGGCCGCGGCGGCGCACGACTTCATCGCCGCCCGGCCGGAGGGCTACGCCTTCCGGGTCGGCCCGGCCGGCGGGCGCCTCTCGGGCGGCGAGCGCCAGCGCATCGCGCTCGCGCGGGCCTTTTTGCGCGACGCCCCGATCCTGCTCCTCGACGAGGCGACCTCGGCGCTCGACGCGGAATCGGAGCGGCTGGTCCAGGGCGCCCTCACCCGCCTGATGCGCGGGCGCACCACGCTCGTCATCGCGCATCGCCTCTCGACGGTGCGCGACGCCGACCGGATCGTCGTGATGGAGGCCGGGCGGGTGATCGAGACCGGCCGCCACGACGAGCTGATCCGGCAGGCCGGCACCTACGCCCGGCTCCACCGCCTGCAACTTGCGGACGAAGCGGCGCCCGCCGTGGTCGGGGCCGCGCCGTGAAGCCCTTCGCACCCCCTGCCGTGAACGAGGCGGCCGAGCGCAGCCGGTTCCTCGCGGGCGTCGCCTGGGCGCTCCTCGCGGTCACGATCTGGGGCGGCTGGTTCGTGGTCACGCGGCGCACGGTCGGGACCGGCGGCGTGCTCGGCCCCGCCGACCTCGTCGCCCTGCGGTTCGGCATCGGCGGGCTCGTGCTGGCGCCGGTGATGCTGCGCCTGCGCCACCTGACGCGCCCGCAGGTCATCGACGCGGTCTGGCTGATCGTCGGGCAGGGAGCGCCCTTCGCCCTGCTCATCTCGACCGGCCTGCGCTTCGTCCATGCGGGACACGGGGCGGCCCTGACGCCCGGCACGATGCCGCTCCTGGCAGCGCTGTTCGGCATCATCTTCCTGCGCGACCGGCCGGGGCGGGTGGCGCTGGCCGGCCTCGTGCTGATCCTCGCGGGCGCCGTCACGCTGGCGGGCGCCTTTCGGAGCACCGAGGAACTCTACGGTTACGCGATGTTCCTCAGCGCCGCGACCCTGTGGGCGATCGGCACGGTGCGGATGCGCCGCTCGACGCTGCGCCCGATCGAGGCGACGGCGCTGATCTGCGTCGTCTCCTGCGTTGTCTACCTGCCGCCCTACTTCGCCCTCGGCTATTCCAAGCTCGCCGCCGCGCCGGCCGCCGAGCTGATCCTGCAGCTCGTCTACCAGGGCCTGCTCGCCAGCGTCGTCGCCCTCATCGCCTTCAACCGCTCGCTGGCGCTGATCGGCCGGCGCACCCCGGCCTTCACGGCCCTCGTCCCGGTGATCGCGACGCTGCTCGCGATCCCGGTGCTGGGCGAGATCCCCAACCTGCCGACCGCGCTCGCCGTGGCGGCGATCGCCTTCGGCGTGCTGCTCACCACCCGGGGCTGAAATTCACTCCGGTTCGGCGTCGATGACGCGGCGGGCGAGGGTCAGCCCGAAACCGGCTCGCGCCATCGCGGCGATGTCGCGCTCGCGGGCCGCCGCCCGGGTGCCGGGCCGGCGGAAGGGGCCGAGCCGGCGGCGCCGGGCATAGGCGCGGGCGGCATCGTCCTCCCCGTCCTCCTCGGCGTCCGGATCGCGCTCGGCCTCCTCGGCCGCGAGCGCCGCCTCCACGACCTCGCGCTCCACGCCCTTGGCGGCGAGCTTGGCCTGGATCGCCCGGGCCGAGCCGCCGCGGCGGCGCAGCGAGCGGACCTTGGCGGCGGCGAAGGCGGTGTCGTCGACGAGCCCGGCCCCGACCGCCTTGGCGACCACCGCCTCGATCATCTCCGCGTAGGCCGCCGGATCCTCCTCGCGCAGGCGGCAGCGGGCGGCGACGCGCCGCTGCAGCACCCGGCGCAGCATCTCGGTCGAGGCGCCGTAGCATTCGAGGTAGTGCAGCGCCGCCCGCTCCAGGAAGGCGGCCGTGACGGGACGCGCCGGCCGCGGCGCCGGGGGAGCCGGCCCCATCACCCGGCCGCCGCGGGGCGCCGGGGCCGGGCGGCCATCACCACTCCGCGCAGGCCCGCGATGTCGAAGCGCCACGCCAGGGCGGCGTAGAGCGCCGCGCCGAGAGGCACGCTCGCGGCGAGCGACAGCCAGGGCGGGAGGCCGCGCAGCGGCAGGAGCGCGGCGGTCATCAGCCCGGTCGCCAGGACCGCGCCCGCGAGGTCGGAGAGCGGCAGGCGCAGGCGCTGCGGCCCGGTCAGCGCACGCCAGGACAGGAAGGCCAGCGCCACAACGGCACCGAGGGACTGCGCCGCCGCGACGCCGATGGCCCCGAACGGCCCGGACAGCGCCGCGATGCCGGCGGCGTTGGCCGCGAGGCCGACCAGGGCGGCGGCGATGACGGGCCGGGTGCGGCGGCGGATCTGGAAGACCGGGTTGAGGCCGAACAGCAGGAGCGCGGTGGCGGCGAAGCCGGGCAGCAGCGGCGCCAGGAAGTCCGTGAAATGGCCGCGATAGGCGGGCGGGATCGCCAGGGCCTCGAGGGCCGGCGCCACGCACCAGAGACCGGCGGCGGTGGGCAGGAGGATCGCCGCCACGAGGGCGAGGTTGCGCGCGACCTGCGCCTCGCCCGCGGCGCGTCCCTCCGCCTCCTCGGCCCGGACGGCGAGCTGGAACAGCATGACGTCCAGCGCGGTGCCCAGCGTCATGAACACCCGCACGCCGATATCGGCGGCGAGCGCGAAGTAGCCGGCCTCCGTGAGGCCCGCGGTCAACGCCACGGCGCCGCGGTTGACGAAGGGCATGAGCTGGAAGACCACGATGGCGGCGATGAGCGGCAGGCCGTAGGCCAGGAAGCGGCGCAGATGCGCCCGTCCCCGCGGGCGTTCGGGATGGTGCGGGGCGTCGGCGAGCCCGCCGCGCAGGAGGAGCGCGGCCAGGAACTGGCCGATCCCGACCGCGGCCAAAACGGCGGCGGCGCTGCCGGTCGCCCAGGCCGCGCCGGCCATGAACACCAGGGCGAGGCCGCATTTCACCAGGACGAGACGCAGGTAGAGCCGCCCGACGAACAGCGCCCGGGCGAGCGCGGTGTGGTAGTCGAAGACCCCGATCCCGATGGCGGCGAGCGCCGCGGCGGCGGTCATCCGCGCCGGCTCGCCGAGGAAGGGCCACGCCGCGGCGCACAGGAGCGCCACGCCCGCCAGCCCCAGCCCGATCACCCCGTAGGCCCGGTCGAGCGTCGCCCGGATCGAGGGCTTGGCCTCGCGCACGCGCGCGGAGTAGTGGCGCGTCGCCGACAGGCGCAGCCACTCGAAGGACAGCGTCGTGAGCACCGAGGCTCCGGCGATGCCGAGCGCGAAGGCCCCGAACTCCTCAGGCCCCAGGATCTGCGCGACGAGCAGGCCCAGGACGAGGTTCAGGATCGCATTGACCACGTAGGCTGCGATGACCGCCATCGAGATGGATCTAGACCGAGGGCGGGGGTTTGCTCAATGGCGGTCAGTGCCGTTGGGTCTCGTTCCGCACGCGCCGGTGGATGGGTCCTCCCCTGCCCATCCCGCCTGAGCTCCACGCCCTTCCGCTCGCCGGACAAGACGCTGGCTTCTCCTCACCCCACTTGCGGCGCGACCGTCGAAGGCCAAAACCCCGACCGAGGATAGCGCGGGATCCCCTCTCCCGAGCGGGCTTGCGGATTCACACGTCGGGTCGTGCACGTTCTCCTCTCCCCGCGTGCGGGGAGAGGGTCGAGCTCCCCTTGTCGGGGGCGAGACGAGGCGGCAGCCGAGGGTGAGGGGGCGGTTCTGGGTGCGCTCTGTCCTGAGACGCCCCCTCACCGTCGCGTTTGGCCCTATCGGGCCAACACGGGCTCGCTGCTTGCACGACAAGGTGCAAGCAGCCCTCTCCCCGCACGCGGGGAGAGGAGATCCCGCGCCTCATCCGGCGATGTGTGAATAGGCTAGCCCGAGCGGGAGAGGGGTTCCCCACGCCATCGATTTTCTCCGGACGACCCTGTGCGCGCGTGGCTGGGCGTGCTCCCCGCCGGGATCGAACCCCTTCGACTCCCAGACGTCATCCCTGAAGAGCCCAATTGCCGACAGCACTCAGCCCCCGCGCAGCACCGCGCGAATCCCGGCGAGGCAGGCATCCACGTCCCGCTCGTCCGTCCAGACATGCGGGCTGATGCGCAGCACGCCGAGGCGGTCGCTGACGAAGACGTCCCGCGCCCGCAGACGGTCGATGGCGCCGGGCGGGAGGCCGCCGGGCAGGCGCAGGCCGAGGATGTGGGGCACCCGCCGGGCACGGGGCGCCACCGGCAGGTCCATCGCGGCCAAGCCCTCCGCCAAGCGGTCCGTGAGGGCGGCGAGTCGGGCCGCGATCGCCGGCAGGCCCCAGGCGGCGATCAACTCCATCCCGGCGGCCGCCATCGGCAGGCCGACCGGATCGTTGCACTCGCCGCGGTCGTAGCGGCGCGCGCCCGAGGCCGGCGGGCGGTTGCCGGAATTCTCCTCCAGCGGCGGTCCGTCCCGGCGGTGCGGCGCGGCGTACAGGAAGGCGAGGCTGTAGGGGCCGAGCACCCACTTGTAGGTCGGGAAGGCCAGGAAATCGGGCTGGAGGCGGCCGACATCGACCGGCGCGGCGCCCACCGCCTGCGTCGCGTCCACCACCAGCGCGGCGCCGGTTGCGCGGATCGCGGGGGCAAGCGCGTCGAGGTCGATCGGCGCGCCGTCCGACCAGTGCAGGGGCGTGAGCGCCGCCACCGCGAGGGGCGGCGCGCCGGGACGGGCGATGGCCTCGTGCAGGGCCGCGGTCCAGTCGCCGTCCGCCGGGCGGGGCACGATGTCGACGCTCATCCCGTGGCGCGCCGCCATCCGGTCCCAGGCGAAGCACTGGGAGGGAAACTCGTCGGCGACGCGCAGGATGCGCCCGCCCGGCAGGGGCGCGATCGCGCCGGCCGCGGTCGCGATGGCGTGGCTCACCGACCCCACGATGGCGATGTCGTCCGCCGCGGCGCCGATCAGGGCCGCCGCCGCGCGGCGCGCCCGCTCGGCTTGCGTCGGTACGTCCTCGCGCGGGTGCGCCCAGGGCTGGCGCTTGATCAGCAGGCCCGCCTCGCCGGCCTCGCGCACGGGCCGCGGCACGGGCGTCCACGCGGCGGCATCGAGGTAGCTGACGTGGTCGGGAAGCTCGAACAGGGCGCGCTGGCTGGGGAGAGGGACGATCAAGCTCATCCCAGCAGGCTACCGGACGTGGGCCGCAACGGAAAAGGGCCGCCTCGCGGCGGCCCTTCCCGTGTGACCTGAGCGTGGACCTCAGAAGTCCATGCCGCCCATGCCGCCGCCGCCCGGCATGGCCGGCGGGGCTTCCTTCTTCGGCGCGTCGGCGACCATCGCCTCGGTCGTCACCAGCAGGCCGGCCACGGAGGCGGCGTCCTGCAGGGCGGTGCGGACCACCTTGGCCGGGTCGACGATGCCGGCCTGGATCAGGTCGACGTAGGTCTCGTTCTGGGCGTCGAAGCCGAAGCTCTGCGAAGAATTCTCGCTGACCTTGCCGACCACGATCGAGCCCTCGACGCCAGCATTGGCGGCGATCTGGCGGATCGGGGCCTCAAGCGCCTTCAGGACGATCTTGATGCCGGCCTGGACGTCGGCGTTGTCGCTCGACAGGTTCTGGATGGCCGCCTTGGCTCGCAGTAGCGCGGTGCCGCCGCCGGGGACGATGCCTTCTCGACCGCCGCGCCTGCATCGTGGCGGCCTCATTGCCCCGGCCAGGGCGGGCGTGGGCGTCAGATCGGGCGCGGGCGACACCCAGGAGGGCGGACCCGGCAAAGACCAGGCAGCCAAGTCCGCGTCACGCTCGGGTGTGCGCGGAACGGAGGCTGCGCCGTTGTTGCTCCTCGTTATTGCTCCTCAGGACGGCGTCCGCCTCTGCCTCACCGCGCCCGGCTTTGCATGCGTGACTTCAACCCCCGGGACCCGTCCAGCGTGAGCAGCGCCACGCCGTCATGCTCGGAGGCGGTCGACAATGGATCGTTCTGCACCGCGCCCGACCCGGGCGCCGACCGGTGGATGGTCGACCAACGGCTCGGCCCTGCCAGGGGCCGGGCCTTTCCTGCCAGCCGCGTCACACGGGACCCCTCGCGGCTGGTTGATGGCGGAGGATGAGGGCTCGACCGACCAGGGTTACGGTTAGCGTGACCGAAAGGGTCACGAGCCAGGCATGGCCCGCATTTCTGAGGAGCAGGGTGCGCACGACAAGTTCGGTCGCCGCCGCGGCCAGCAGCCCGACATAGGACCACGAGATCCAGAGATAGTGTTTCTCGCGCCAGTCGGGGCGCCGAGATGAGCGCAGCACCGGCCACATGCCTGCAGCGATGCAGGCAAGGCTTGTCAGCGCCCCGAAATGCAGGATGTTCAACCTACCCGTGAACTGGAAGACGAGCAGGGCCGCGCAATCAGCGACCAGCATGGCATAGACGAACGCGTAGCCGACGGCCCGATGCAGGCTGCCACGCTTGCGGTTCAGGAATTGCACCATACCGAGCACGATCCCGGCGGCAGCCAGCACGGTATGAATGGTTCCCGGTGTGGTGAGGCTGGGCATGTCATCTACTCCTTCCCTCGAACTGTGCTGTTGCCGAGCGCTTCGCCCTGGCCGGTCCTCGGCACCGGTCCGCGTTCAGGCATGTTTCACGTCCTCAACCGTCGGGTGAGTTGCGGCAGGAAAACGGGTATCAGGCTCGAGAGAGGCGGCCGCGATCGACGGGACATCAGAGGTTGAGATCCCGCAACGGAGTCGCGTCGCGCTCCGGCAAATCCCATCATGTAGCCCCGACGAGGTCAGGAGCCGCCCGAAAGTCGGCACCGCCGATCGAGGCATCCGCACGCCGGGCGACGGAATGGTGGATTCTGGCAGATCGGATCGTGCGGGCGCGCACTCGTCCGCGATGGCGGATCGTTCGGTGATCGTCAGGTCCTGCGGTCGACGCTTACCCATCGCACCCTCCGTGACCACGACCCTGACGCAAGGGCATCGCGCGCGCAAGGCGGGAGGCGATCCGGACCGCTTCAACGGAAAAGGGGGCCGCCTTTCGGCGACCCCCTCCCGTCTCTCAGAACCGGGTGGCTGGACTTAGAAGTCCATGCCGCCCATGCCGCCGCCGCCCGGCATGGCCGGCGGGGCTTCCTTCTTCGGCGCGTCGGCGACCATCGCCTCGGTCGTCACCAGCAGGCCGGCCACGGAGGCAGCGTCCTGCAGGGCGGTGCGCACCACCTTGGCGGGGTCGACGATGCCGGCCTGGATCAGGTCGACATAGGTCTCGTTCTGGGCGTCAAAGCCGAAGCTCTGCGAGGAGTTCTCGCTGACCTTGCCGACCACGATCGAGCCCTCGACGCCAGCATTGGCGGCAATCTGGCGGATCGGGGCCTCAAGCGCCTTCAGGACGATCTTGATGCCGGCCTGGACGTCGGCGTTGTCGCTCTTGAGGTCGCGGATGGCGTCGCGCGCCCGCAGCAGGGCCGCGCCGCCGCCCGGAACGATGCCCTCTTCCACCGCCGCGCGGGTGGCGTGCAGGGCGTCGTCCACGCGGTCCTTCTTCTCCTTCACNTTGAGGTCGCGGATGGCGTCGCGCGCCCGCAGCAGGGCCGCGCCGCCGCCCGGAACGATGCCCTCTTCCACCGCCGCGCGGGTGGCGTGCAGGGCGTCGTCCACGCGGTCCTTCTTCTCCTTCACCTCGATCTCGGTCGCGCCGCCGACGCGGATCACCGCGACGCCGCCCGCGAGCTTGGCCAGGCGCTCCTGCAGCTTCTCGCGGTCGTAGTCCGAGGTGGTCTCCTCGATCTGCGC